>NZ_JBHXTM010000027.1:0-115978 GCF_042677325.1 Streptomyces sp. NPDC127117 | reverse complement strand
GTCGGCCCACGGAGGCCGACGATCGCAGCGGCCCCATGATGGCCAATCCCGCTGATGCTCCACTGACGCCCCGCTGTCGCCCGGACCGGGGATCGCCTCAACTACGTCAGCGGACCACCGACTTGGTCGCCTTGCTGGTGGCGGAGCCGCCGGCGTGGCCGGTGCGGCGGGCGGTCACCTTCACGGTGATCTTCTTGCCTCGCTGGGCGGACTTCAGGGTCAGCGAGGACTTGGTCGCGCCCGAGATCGCCTTGCCGTCGGCGTACCACTGGTAGGCGTACGAGGTCGGGGCGGGCGTCCAACTGCCCCTCGCCGCCTTGAGGGTGCGGCCCACCTTCGCGGTGCCGGAGATCGTGGGCTGCTTGGTGGCCTTGGGCGCGCTGCCCGTGGCGACCTTCACCGACGCGGGCGTCGTGGAGCCGTCGGCGTGACCGGTGCGGTGGGCTGTCACGGTGACGGTGACGTACTTGCCGAGCAGCGAGGCCGGGACGGTGTACGTGGACGACGTCGCGCCCTTGATCGCCTTGCCGTCGGCCTTCCACTGGTAGCCGTAGGAGCTCGCGGCGGGCGTCCAACTTCCGCTCGTGGTGGTCAGCTTGGCGCCGACCTTCACGGTGCCGGTGATCTTCGGTGCGGTCGTCACCCTGGGCGCCGCGCCCTTGGCGACCGTGAGCGCCGCCGAGGTGGCCGGGACGTCCGCCGTGCCGGTGCGGCGGGCCGTGACCGTGACGCCGATCTTCTTGCCGAGCAGCGAGACCGGGACGGTGTAGGTGGAGGCGGTCGCGCCGGTGATCGGCTGCCCGTCGGCGTTCCACCGGTAGGCGTACGACGTCGGGGCGGGGGCCCAGGTGCCGGGGGACGCGGTGAGGTGGTCGCCGACGCGGGCGGTGGTGCCGATCGACGGCGGTGCGCTGTTGCGGAGCGGGGCCGGGGTGACGGTGAAGTCGCCCTGCGCGTACTCGGCTGCCTTGTGGTTGATGACGCTCGCGCTCCAGGCGCCCTCGGCCGCGCCGGACAGGTCCAGCTCGGCGGTCAGGGTGCGGCGGTCGGGCGAGACGGAGACGGTGGTCCCGGTGATCTCCCGGCCGGCGTTGCGCAGCACGACACGGTCGTCCTTGTGCAGGGCGGTGCCGGTGACCGTGACCGTCGTCCTCGTACCGGAGACGCCGGTGGTCGGGGCGAGCTTCTTGACGGTCACCCGCTCCAGGCCGCAGAGCCCCGGGCAGACCGCCTCGGCCTTGTAGGAGGTCCGCGACGCCTTCTCCGGCAGGGAGAGGACCAGAATGCTCGGGGTGAGCTCCCTGGAGTAGCTCTCGATCACCGAGCACGAGTAGCCGCCGGGGGTGGCGTACGTGCAGCCGTTGTCGAGGCTCGGGTCGTACAGCGCGGGCACCGCCGTGTCGGTGGCGCCGGTCGTGTCGCTGATCTCCATCTTGAAGCGGTCGCTGTACGCGGTGGGCAGCGCGGCGCAGACGGCGGTGTGCTCCTCGTCGAGGTTGCCGGTGACCGGGCCGTACCCGTAGGCGATGCTCGCGACCTTCTCGCACTCGGCGGCCGGTCCGTCCGGGCCCGCGATGCGCAGGGCGTCGAAGCGGTACGAGTCGGGTGCCTTCAGCGTCGCGGGGACGGTGACCAGGACCTGGTAGTGGGTGGAGCCGGTGACGGCGCACGCCTGGTTCTTGTTGCACAGGGCGTTGCCGTCGGAGCCGTACACCACCGCGTCGGCGGTGCCGTTCGGGTCGCGGACGTCGATGTGCAGGACGTCCTCGGCGTCGGCGGTGGTGACCTGGCGGCAGCGCAGCTCGCCGGGGGCGCCCGGGGTGCCTCCGGCGGACGGGCCGCCGGGCTTCGTCGCCGGGTTCGCGGTGCAGCCCTTGGCGGTCGTGGTGACGTCGCGGCGGGCCAGGACGTACTCGGCGGGGGCGTCGCGGCCGGTGACCAGCACGGTGTGGGCGACGCCCGGGGTCAGTGCGCAGGTCGTCCAGGAGGAGACGGAGGCGCGGGCCGAGCAGATCTGCTTGCCCCGGACGTCCATGACGGTGAACTGGGCGAGGGACGTGGTGCCGGGTGCCGCCCGGAGCTGGATGTTCTCCTGGGTGCTGTGGTCGTTCGCCGGAATGCTCAGGCAGCGCGAGAAGACGCCGTCGCCGGTGGTGACGCGGGCGGTGGGGCCGTTCGCGGTGAAGTCGCCCGCCGGGAAGGCCGGGCAGTCGCCCGCCGCGTCGGTGCGGTGCAGGACGAGGGTGTACGGGCCGGTCGGCTTCGACTCGCTGGTGGTGGACACCAGGGCCCGGAACGGGGCCCTGCCGGTGAGCCCGCAGGTCCCCTCGGTGAGGTGGGACGGGGCGCAGCGCTGGACGCCGTCGGCGTCGACGACGGTCACGTCCGGGTGGGGCGCGGGCCCGTTGAGGGGCTCCAGCGCGGCCAGCCGGGCGCCCTCGGGCAGCGGCAGGGACAGGCAGTCGATCTCGCCGCCGACGGTGAACCCGGAGCGGTGCACACCGAGTCCGACCGGCTCGCAGCCGGTGGTGGCGGAGTGGTCGACGATCAGGGTGGGGGCGTCGGTGAAGACGGTGTATTCACCGGCCGCGGGGAGGGTGCAGACGTCCCAGGTGGCGCAGGCGGTCCTGCCGTCCCGGTCGTACACGGCGAGCGCGGACCGGACACCGTCGTGGACGGCGTACGCGTCGTAGCGCCCGGCGGCCGGGGCGGTGAAGGTCCGGCAGCCGTGGGCCGGATCGGCGGCCGTGGGGCCGGAGTTGTAGCCGTTCAGCGCGGGGTGGGTGCAGCCGGCCGGGTCGGAGATGCGTCGGACGGCGAGGGTGTACTCGGCGGGGAAGCCGTGCTCGGCTTCGCTGACCTGCGAGAGGACCCGGTAGGGGCCGTCGCCGGGCAGTACGCAGCCGTCGCTGTCGTCCTCGTTGAAGTGCGGGCAGATCCGGGCGCCGGTCTCGTCGGTGATCCAGGACAGGCTCTGGCCGTACGCGGTCGTCCTGATCTTGTTGGTGATCCGCTCCCCCGGCCGGCCGGCGAACGGCTGGCACTGGATGGCGGTCGGACCCGCCGCCGAGCCGACGACGGGTGCGGTGTCCCAGGACGTGCCGGTCTCCGGCGCGCAGCCCTCGGTGGTGGCGAGGGGGACGACGGCGACGGTGGGCGTGCTCGGCTCGGACCAGCCGTTGAGCAGCCGGAGCGTGAAGTCGCCCGAGCGGGGCAGTCGGCACCAGCCGGCGCCCCACTCGGGGTCGTAGCAGTCGATCTCCGTGTCGCCGTCGAAAACAGAGGCGTACGTGCTGGCGTTGGCGCCGCCGACGACCACGACCTTGTGCAGCCCGGCGGCCTCGGCCGTGAACGTGAAGCAGGCCGTGCCGTCACCCGGGATCGTCGGCCTGCCCCGAGCCGGGGCGGCCTCGCCGAAGCCGGAGAGCGGCAGGGCGGCACAGTCCTCGTCGGCCGCCGTCGCCGCGGGGGCGTACGCCTGCGCGGCGCTCGCGGGTACCAGCAGCGGGAGCAGGACCGACAGCGCGAGCAACAGCGCGGCGTACGCCGCCGAGCCCACCGGTCTCCCGGTTCTCGCCGCCGCGCGTGGGTGGTTGGGCATTCCGTTCCCCCCGGACCGGTGAAATGTGTGCGATTCGTAAAGACAGAGTGCGCACGATGATCGCACACGCGTTCCGGGGGTGATCCGAAGGTGTCCCTCGTCGCGGGCTACTTGCCCAGTACCGCCTTCATCACGCTCTTCGCGATCGGCGCGCCCAGCCGGCCACCGGAGATGTCCGACCGGGAGATGTCCATGTCCGTCGGGTCGATGAACACCGCGACCGCCACCGACCGGCCGTCGGAGTTCTTGCCGTACGAGACGAACCAGCCGTACGGCACCTCGTCGTTCACATTGACGCCGCGCTGCGCCGTGCCGGTCTTGCCGCCGACCGTGACACCGTCGATCAGGGCACGCTGGGCGCTGCCCTCCTTGGCCGTGAACTCCATCATTTCCTGGACCTTCTTCGCCGTCTCCTCGGACACGGCCTGGCTCTTGAGCTTCGGCTCGTTCTTCTCCAGGACCGACAGGTCGGGGCCGCGCAGCTCGTCGACGATGTACGGCTGCATCAGCTTGCCGTCATTGGCGAGGGCGGCGGTCACCATCGCCATCTGCATCGGCGTACTGGTGAGGCTGCCCTGCCCCATACCCGTCAGCGCGGTCCCGGGCTTGTCCAGTTCCTTCGGGTAGAGGCTCTTGGTGGCGAGCATGTCGCCGAACTCGTCGGAGTAGACATCGGCGTTGAAGCCGAACTTCTCCGCGGTCTCACGCATCTTCTCGGCGCCGACCTTGGACGCCGCGTCGAGGAAGACGTTGTTGCAGGAATACTGCATCGCGGTCTTCATGGACGCCTTGTCGCACACCGCGTCACCGGCCTCGCTGCCGATCCGGTTCGTGGAGAGCGGCAGGGGGTACGGGGAGACGGCGTCGGTCCGGGCGTCGACATCGGTGACCACGCCGTTCTCCAGGGCCGCGGCCGCCGTGAGGATCTTGAACGTCGAGCCGGGCGGGAAGGTCTCCCGCAGCGGGCGGTTGGCCAGCGGCTTGCTCTTGTCCTTGACGAGCGCCTGGAACTTGTCGCCCTCCTTGAACGAGTTCCCCGCGAAGACGGACGGATCGTACGAGGGGGTGGAGACGAGGGCCAGCACCTTCCCCGTGTTCGGCTCCAGTGCCACGACCGCGCCCCGCGCCTTGAGATCGGTCAGCCCCTTGTAACCGGCCTTCTGCGCCTTCGGGTCGATCGTGGTGATCACGGAACCGCCGCGCCGCTTCTCGCCGGTGATGATGTCCTTGGCGTGCCCGAACGCGAACCGGTCGTCCTGGCCGCTGAGGATGCTGTCGTACGTCTTCTCCAGGAGGGACATGCCCTGCGCCTGCGAGGCGTATCCGGTGACGGGGGCGTACATCGGGCCCTGCTTGAAGGTCCGCCGGTACTTGAAGTCCGTCCCGTCGACCGCCTTGGAACCGGTGACCGCGTCGCTGCCCACGATGATGTCGCCGCGCGGGGTGGCGAACTGGGCGATCTTCACCCGGCGGTTCTTCTCATGAGTGGCCAGGGGCTCGCTGTCGACGTACTGGAGCCAATTCGCCCGCAGCAACAACGCCATCACCAGCAGCCCACAGAATATGGCTATGTGCCGCAACGGCCTGTTCATCCTGATCCACTCCCGCGCTCACGAACATTCGATCCCTGATAGAGAAAGATGCCGAACACGGGCAAAAGGTTGCACCCGCAACCACTTCGGAGGGTGCCGGGCCGGAGACCTGGGGGCCCGCGTGGACTTGGCACGCCCACAGGCTGGGCGTCAGGGGATACGTGTCGCGCAGGGTGCGCACGGTCAGCGGACGTTCTACGTGGTCGTGCAGGGCGAGCAGGCTGCCGGAGGGCCGGCCGGGATCGCCGGGCGCATGGCAGGAGAAGTGCGCGTACGCGTGCCGGGGCAGGGCGGAGACCACCGCGGAGCGGGTCGCGGCAGCGCCCGTCAGCGGTGTGGCCCCGGGCGGCAGCCGGGCCAGGTGCTCGGCCTCGCGCCGGGTGCCGGGCACCGGATGCCGGAGCTGTTCAGGAAGGCCGGCTGAGGCCCGGGCGGCCCCTGTCGGCCCGGCCCCCTGTCACAGGTACTCCGCGTAGGCGTCCAGTGCCCGAAGCACCTCCGCCTCGCCCGCCGGGGGCAGTTGGAGGACGACCTCCTCGATGCCCAGGTCCGCGTAGTGCGTCAGCTTGCCCGCGCTCGGGAGCACCGCGTACGGGACGAGCTGGAGGTGCTTCGGGTCTCGGCCCGCCGCGTCCCATGCCTCGCGGAGCTTCGGTACGGACTCGGTCAGGCCCCGGCCGCCGATGGGGAGCCAGCCGTCGGCGTACTGGGCGATGTGGGCGAACAGCTTCGGGCCGGCCGCGCCGCCGATCAGGGTGCGGGGACCGTTCACCGGGCCGCGGGGGCGCTGGACCGGCTTCGGGTACGCGTGGCTGGCCCGGACCGAGCCGAACTCGCCGTCGTAGGCGGTGGGTTCGTCCGTCCACAGGGCACGCATCTGGGCCATCCGGTCGCGGACCAGGTCGCGGCGGGCCGGCCAGTCCACGCCGTGGTCGGCGGCCTCCTCGACATTCCAGCCGTAGCCGATGCCCAGTGTGAAGCGGCCGCCCGAGAGGTGGTCCAGGGTGGCGATCTGCTTGGCCAGGTCGATCGGGTCGTGCTGGGCGACGAGCGTGATGCCGGTGCCCAGGGTCAGGTGCTCGGTGACGGCGGCGGCCTGGGCGAGCGCGACGAAGGGGTCCAGGGTGCGGCCGTACTCGGGCGGGAGTTCACCGCCGGCCGGGTAGGGGGTGTCCCTGCTCACCGGGATGTGGGTGTGTTCGGGCAGGTAGAGCCCGGCGAATCCACGCTGTTCGAGCTCGCGGGCGAGCCGCAGCGGCGTGATCGTCTCGTCGGTGAGGAAGATCGTTGTGGCGATCCGCATACGAGGACACCTCCGTCGTGATCCGGTGAGGGCCCCAACGTATGCCGTCGGGTGCCGGGCGGTCCGGCTCATCGGCGTTCTTCCGGAGTTCACCGGGTGCCGTCAGGGTTCGGGGGCGACACCCCTTGCCACTCACGACACCCGGGGAGCCACTCGTATGTCCGTATCGCATTCCGCTCACGGCCACCCGATGGCCAGGCGCGGCCTTCTCGTCGGGACGGCCGCCACCGCTCTAACGTTGGGCACTGTGAGCTTCGCCGACGCCGCGCCACCGAACGACGGCACCGACGGCGGCCCGGACCGGACCAGGACCGTGCGCGGCACCCTGCCGACGGGGTCGCCGGACTTCGTGTACCTGCCGGTCGAAGTACCGCGCGGAGTACGGGAGATCGCGGTCTCGTACACGTACGAGCGGACGCCGGTCCCGGCCGGGACGCCGGGCAACGCCCTCGACATCGGCATCTTCGACGAGCGCGGCACCGAACTGGGCGGGCACGGGTTCCGGGGCTGGTCCGGCGGGGCACGCACCGGCTTCTTCATCCGGGCGGACGAGGCGACGCCCGGCTACATCGCGGGGCCGGTACGGGCCGGTACGTGGAACATCGCGCTCGGCCCGTACACCGTCGCCCCCGAGGGGCTGCCGTACGAGGTGACCATCACCCTGCGGTTCGGGCCCGCCGGTTCGACGCCGGAGCCGGTCCACCCACCGGAGCGCGCGAAGGGGCGCGGGCGGGCCTGGTACCGGGGGGACTGCCATCTCCACTCCGTGCACTCGGACGGCAGGCGCACCCCCGCCGAGATCGCCGCCGCCGCCCGCGCGGCCGGGCTCGACTTCATCAACAGCAGCGAGCACAACACGCACTCCGCGCACGGGGCGTGGGGCGGGCTGTGGGGCGACGACCTGCTCGTCCTCACCGGCGAGGAGATCACCACCCGCAACGGGCACGTGCTCGCGGTGGCCACCGACCCGGGCACGTTCGTGGACTGGCGCTACCGGGCCCGCGACAACCGGTTCGGGCACTACGCGAAGGCCGTGCGCCGGGCCGGTGGCCTGGTCGTGCCCGCCCACCCGCACGCCACCTGCATCGGCTGCAACTGGAAGTTCGGCTTCGGCGAGGCGGACGCGGTGGAGGTGTGGAACGGGGCGTACACCCCGGAGGACGAGATCGCCCTCGCCGAGTGGGACAACTCCCTGGTAGCCGCCGCCCGTTGGTCCAAGCCGTGGGTTCCGGCGATGGGCAACAGCGACGCGCACCGGGAGCCGGACGTGGTGGGGCTGCCGCAGACCGTCGTCCTGGCCGACGAACTCTCGCGCGAGGCGATCGTGGCCGGGATACGGGCCGGCCACTCGTACATCGCGGAGTCGTCCGCCGTCACGCTCTCCTTCGGCGTCTTCGGCGGGCGCGGGCTGCACGCCGGAATCGGTGAGCGGCTGCGGGTGGACGGGGACGACACCCCGGTCACCGTGCGGCTGGAGGTGGCCGGGGTGCCCGGCTGCACGGCGCACTTCGTCACCGACCAGGGCACGCTGTTCACGGCCGGGCTGCCCGGGTCGGGCACGGGGACGGTGGAATGGCGTACGACTCCGGCCTACGCGGCCTACGTACGGGCCGAGGTCCGGCATCCGGCGACGGTGCCGGGGCTGCCGGGCGCACTGGCCGCGCTCACCAATCCGGTGTTCCTGGAGGGGCGCTGAGCGCTCGGCCGCCCGCCGGGGCGCGGTCGAGGAGGGGAAGCAGCCGGTCCCGGTGACGCTGCGGCCCGGCGGCGTCGGAGGCGTCGGCGTCGGGCAGGGACCGTGTGCCCCTTGAGCAGCGGCATCAGCCGGTCGACCGCGGGCCGGGCCTCCTCGCCGATGTGCGCGGGAAGTCCGGCCACCGGTGCCGGGCCGTGCCGGTGGAGGAGCTTGGGGGCGAGCGCGCAGTAGCCGTGCCCGGCCGGTTCGCGGGCTTCTCCTCCGGCCCGGACCGCAGGCCGAAGGCGTCCGCGTACAGCAGGGCTCGCGGGAATGAGCGGTCCTCCTTCCTGGAATCGCCCGACCGGCGTCGGTCGGACCACCGATGTCGGCACCGGCGAACGCATATCGTTAGTCGAACTAACGCAACGGGGAGGATGGGTGCCATGACCGGACCCGAAGCCGCAGCCCTGACCGACGACGGCGCGTCCACGACGCCCGACAGACTGCGTCTGCGGGCGAGCCGGCTGCTGTCGCAGCTGTCCACGCGCTCGGACCGGCTGATCTCCGACGGACTGGCGCGGGCCGACGCCCGCAAGTGGCACTACGCCGTGCTCGCCTCGCTCCAGGACCACGGACCGGCCAGCCAGGCGACGCTGAGCAGGCGCACCGGCATCTACCGCAGCGACATGGTCGGCGTGCTCAACGAACTGACCGGGCGCCACCTCGTCGAGCGGGCGCCGGACCCCGCCGACCAGCGCCGCAACATCATCACGATCTCCGCCCGGGGCCGCAGCCGGCTGCGCCGCCTCGACAAGGTCCTGGACGGCCTCCACGACGAACTGCTCGCACCGCTGGACCCGGCCGAACGCGACCAGTTCGTGCGGCTGCTCACCCGCCTGCTGGACCACCACACCGCCCGAACCCCCTGATCAGGCGTTCAGGGCCAACCCGTCGCGGGGCTCCGGCGCATCCGGGCCGTGCTCCTGCCCCTGTTCCCGCTCCCGCTCCCGCTCCCGTGTCGATGCTTCCGCGGTGTGCAGGCGGCGGGAAGGAGCGGTCAGTACGCCGAGGCAGGCGATGACCAGCGCGATGCCGGTCCAGCCGAGGGCCGGCAGATGCTCGCCCACGACCAGCACCGCGAAGACCGCCGCCACGGCGGGTTCCAGCAGGGACAGGGTCGTCGCGGTGCTGACGGGGATCCGGGACAGGCCGTAGCCGAACAGGACGTACCCAGTGAACATCGGCACCAGCGCCATGTAGAGCCCGACGCCCGCGTTCGTCCAGGAGGCGACCAGCGGTGCGCCGGTGGCCAGCAGCACCGGTACGAGCATCAGCCCGCCGAGGCCGAACACCGCCCCCATGGCCGCCCGCGAGCCGATCGAGCGGGTGATGAGACGGTGCGCCGCCCATGCGTACACGGCGTAGGTCAGGCCCGCGACCAGCCCGAGCGCCACCCCGGCGACGGTCCCCCGGGCGGAGCCGGTGCCCGCTCCGGTACCGGCCCGCGCGGCCTCGGCCGCACAGAGCAGCACCGTGCCGGCCAGCCCCAGGGCGGCCCCCGTCAGCCACCTGCGGGACAGGCTCCGGCCGTCGGCGAACCGCTCGATCAGGGCCGAGGCCAGCGGGGCCGAACCGATGGAGACGACCGTCCCGACCGCGACCCCGGCCAGATGCATGGAGGTGTAGAACGCGAGCGGGTACAGCGCCACGCCCGCTCCCCCGACGAGCACGATCCGCCACTGCGCCCTCAGCCGCGCACGGGCCGCCACGATCCGGCGCCCGGCCATCAGTGCCTGGAGCAGTCCGCCCAGACCCATCGCGGCGGCGCCGATCGCGAGCGGGCCCACCTGGGGCGCGAAGGTCGCGGCGGTGCCCGTGGTGCCCCAGAGCACCGAGGCCAGCAGGACCGCGAGCGCGCCCGGGCCCGGGCCGGCGGCGGGCCGGGCGGTGCGGGCGGGCCCGGTCACAGGGCGCCCACCAGGGATGCGGCCAGGTCCCGGGCGTGCCGCATGCGGGTGCCGTCCCCTTCGAGGCCCGCGCGCACGATGGCCCCTTCGAGCAGGAACGCCAGGTGCTCCGCCATGGACCGGGCCTGTTCGTCACGGCCGGGCAGCAGCTCCTGGAGGTGGGCGGCGAGCAGGCCCTCGACCTGTTCCTTGTGCCGGCGGACCACGGTCCGGCCCTCGTGTCCGGTGGGCAGTTCGGCGGCCGCGTTGAGCAGGCCGCAGCCCCTGAAGCCGTGCTCGTAGGCGAAGTCGGCGTGGTCGGCGTAGGCGTCGAAGACGGCCAGTACGCCCGCCGCCGGGCCCCGCGCGTCGGCCAGCCGCCGCCGGTAGAGGCCGAGCCACTCCTCGTGCCTGGCCCGGAGGTAGGCGCAGACCAGGTCGGCCTTGGAGTCGAAGTTGTTGTAGAGGCTCATCTTCGCGACGCCGGCCTCGGCCGTGATCGTGTCGATGCCGGTCGCCGCCACGCCGTCGGCGTAGAACCGGCGCGCGGCGGCGTCCAGGATCCGCCCGCGCGCCGCCCCGCGCCGCCGCTTCACCGGCTGCTGCGGCTTCTCCTCGGCCGTTGCGTCACCCATGACTGCCCGCCTCCTTAATTAGGTAGGCCAGTCTACCTAATTTCTACTTGGCGGCGAGGGCGGCCCCCGCCCGGGCCGGGGCGAGACCGAGCCGCCGCGCGCAGGCCCGGCTCTGTACGACCGCGAGTCCCGCGACCGCCGCCCCGAGCACCAGCCAGCCGGCCGGTCCGGCGGCCATCACCACACCGGTCAGCAGCGGCGGCCCGGCGGACTTCTGGATGGACTGCGACATCCCGGCCACCCCCAGATACGCGGCGCGGGCGTCCTGCGGCGCGAGCAGGACCGCGAGTTCCCACGAACTCACCGACCGCATCAGCTCCGCCAGCGTGGCCAGCAGCGCCGCGGCGAGCAGGACGGCCCCGGCCACCCGGGCCCCGCCCCGGGCGGCCACGGCCAGGAAGCCGCAGCAGGCGAGCGTCAGGACTCCGTACAGCAGCACCGCCCGAACCGCCCGGTGCGGCCCTTCCGCCCGCTTCGACACGCTCAGCTGGAGCACCACGACCAGCACGGTGTTGATGACCAGGAAGGCCGGGACGAGGGCGTGCGGCGCGGAGGTGCAGTTCACCAGCCACAGCGGCAGACCGACGGCGAGGATCGAGTCGTCGAGGTTCATCGGGATGTCCAGCAGGACGAACCCGAGGTAGCCGCGGTCCCGCCACGGACCGCCCCCGCGTACGGCCTCCCGCTCACCCGCGACCGGAGCGGGAGGAGCGGGAGGAGCGGGAGGCGCCGCTCCCCCGGACCGCGCCACCTCGACGGCGCCCCCCGCCGGCTCACCCGTACGCCACACCAGCACCGCGGCGACGACGAACGACAGCGCGTTGCCCAGGATCAGGACCCGGCAGGCGCCCGCGGTGCCCATCGCCAGGCCGATCGCCGCGATCCCGGCGCCGACTCCGTAGCCCGCGTTGGCCGCGCTGCGCGAGAGCGCCTGGTACGCGGCGCGGCGCTCACCCGCCGCCCGGGTGGCGAAGAGCATCTCCAGCGTCTTCGCGGCCCGGTCGCCCAGATAGGTCACGGCGACGACGGGGAGCAGCGCGTCGAAGCCGGTGCACACCAGGACCAGCACGAGCGTCACCAGCCGCAGCAGATGGCAGCCGACCAGCAGCGAGCGCACCGGGAAGCGGCCGGCCAGCCGCCCCGCCAGCGGCGATCCGGCGATGCCCGCGACCCCGGCCACGCCCAGCAGTACGCCGATCTGCTGGGCACTCAGATGCGTGACGAAGGTGAGGTAGAGGACCGAGGACGCGGCCCAGAGCCCCGAGCCGGTCCGGTCCACGGCCAGCGCGAGCAGCATGATCCGCGCATCGCGGCCGCCCGGCGGATTGCGCAACTGGGCCAACAGGCCCTGCCCGCGCTCTTTTCCTCGCCCTTCGCCTCGCCGCATCACACGCCCCCCTCGGGCAGGAGATCTTGAACAGGAGGAAGACTGCCGGAGGAACACTCTCGACGTCAAGATACTTGATGGCGAGATACATTCGGCGTGAGCGGCCCCGGAACCCGCCCCGGTGCGCTTCACGGCCGGGGGCGTCACAGTGGAAGGGAGTACCGGGCGGGGGTTGCCGGAGGAGGTGTCCGGATGGGTGTGACCGGCGACAACGGCGAACGTACGGGCCCGGCACCCTGCTTCGTCGTACAGATCCATCAGGCGCGACGCATGCACTTCGACTTCCGGCTGGAGGTCGACGGCGTACTGAAGTCGTGGGCGGTGCCGTGCGGGCCTTCGGAGAACCCGCGCGTGCGACGGCTGGCCGTGCCCACTGAGGACCATCCGCTGGAGTACCGCACCTTCGAGGGCGTCATCGCGAAGGGCGAATACGGCGGTGGCACGGTGATCGTCTGGGACCAGGGCACCTATCGCCCGCTCAGCCACGACCGGTGGGGCGCGCCCGTGCCGTTCGAACAGTCCCTGGAGGACGGGCACGCGACGTTCTGGCTCGACGGGACCAGGCTGCACGGCGAGTTCGCACTCACCCGCTTCAAGGGCGGCGACGCCCCGGGCGAAGAGGTGTGGCTGCTGATCAAGGCCAAGGACGGACGGGCCACCCGGGACGGCCCCGACACACCGGACCCGTATCTCGCACGCTCGGCCCGCACCGGCCGCACCCTGGCCCAGGTCGCGGCCGAGGAGGGAGGCGGCCCCCCGTGACACACTTCCCACACCTCGCGACTTAGGTTAGCCTTACCTAAAACGATTCGAGGTCGGGGAGGGACAGCTGTGGGTCACGGCTGGGAGGGCGTTGCCCTCAAGCTCATGCGGGGACGGGATTTCACGTTCACCGTGACCGGCGCCGAGCAGGTCACCGAGGGCTTCCGCCGGGTGCACCTCACCGACGGCGGGCTGCTGGCCGCGACCGGCGGCGCGCACCCGACGATGTGGGTCAGGATCTGGTTCGAGCGGGGCGGCAGACCGCATCAGCGCGCCTACACCCTGGTCGACCCCGACCCGGCCGCCGGGACGTTCAGCCTGGAATTCGCCCTGCACGACGGAGCCGCCAGCGACTGGGCGCGCACGGCCGAGCCGGGCGACACGATCGAGGCGACCCTCCAGGGCACCGGCTTCGAGCTGCCCGAACCCCGCCCCGAGCGGCTCTTCGTGATCGGCGACCGGGCCTCGCTGCCGGCGATCAACTCCCTGCTGGAGGCGGTTCCGCGCACCCCCGCCACCATCTGGTTCGAGACCGCGCACGCCTCGGACGAGAAGCTGCCGCTCCGGCTGGACCCGGACCACCACACCCTGCACCGGGTGCCGCGCCAGGACCGGGGCGCCGGACTGGTCGCCGGGGTGAAGAAGTCGCTGCCCGGCCTGCTGGGGTCCGACGCCTCCGACGCCTACGTCTGGATCGCCTGCGACACGGCGACGACCAGGTCCCTGTCCGCGTACGTACGCAAGAACCTGGCCGTCCCCAAGGAGCGGGTGAAAGCGCTGGGTTACTGGCGGGCCGGCTGAACGGCCGACCGGCGGATCAGCCCCGGCGCAGCAGCTCCTCGATCAGGTCGGCGGCCCGCGGGGTGCCGCCCTCGGCCCGCGCCTCGGCCCGGAGCAGCGCCGAGCGGCGGGCGACCTCCGGATCGGCGACGAGTTCGGTCAGCGCGGTCCGCAGTGCCTCACCGGTGGCCTGTTCGGTGTCGATGCGGCGGGCCACGCCCAGCTCGACGAGCCGGTCGGCGTTGTTGAACTGGTCGGTGGCCTGGGGAACGGCGATCATCGGCACACCGGTGAACAGCCCCTCGCTGCTGCCGCCCATCCCGGCGTGGGTGACGAAGGCGTCGGCCTGTTCCAGGATCGCCAGCTGGGGCACCCAGGAGTGCACTTCGACGTTGTCCGGGATGTCGCCGAGCTCCGCCGGATCCGTGTACTTCCCGATCTGGAGCACCACGTGCCAGCCGGGCAGGTCGCCGTAGGCGGCCAGGCACCGGCGGTAGAACTCCGGCTGCTTCGTGAACGCCGAGCCCAGCGAGACCAGGAGCACCTTTCCGACGCCTTCGGGGCGCGTCCACGTCTCCTTGTCCATCCGTCCGCCGAAGCAGGGGCCGACGAAGGTGACCGTGTCGGTGTCGACCCGGTCCGCGTTCGGCTGCATCGCCTTCGGGATCAGGGCCAGGGACCGCGCGGGCGGTCCGCAGAAGGTGTCCACTTCGAGGGTGGTCGCCCCGCACTCGGCGAGCCAGCGGGCGAACCTCGCCCGGTAGGCGTCGGCGCCCGGCAGTTGCCACATGGGGGCCGCGACCTCCTCGTCGTAGCCCTCCCAGCCCACGTACGTCGGGGACAGCTGCAGGAGGGAACGGCCCTGCGCCTCGGCGAGGGCGCGCGCGGCGTAGGCGCCGATGTCGTACAGGTAGAGGTCCGCGGGGTCGTGGTCGTAAGCGGCCCGCAGCTGCGGGAGGGCCTGGATCCCCTCGTCGAGGAAGACGCCCATGACCTCGATGGGGTCTTCGGGCCAGTTGTTGTCGGCGACCGGCAGCACGGAGCCGTAGGGGACGAACTCGGCGCCGGTGGACTCGATCAGGCCGGCCACCGCCGGGTCGTTGGCATAGCTGACCCGGTGGCCCCGGGCCACCAGCTCCCGGATGATCTCAAGGCTCGGCAGGACGTGGCTGACGGCGGGGATGCCGATCATCGCGACATGGGCACGGCGACGTGACATGGATGATCACTCGTTTCAGGTCTACGGAGAATGGGACACGACGAACCGGTGCGCCGGCCACGGGACGGAACACCGTGGCGCGCACTCGGGTGCGGCGGGGTACTCGCCCCGCCCGTGTGTCAGCCGTAGATCTGATACATGAAGTACATGCCGGGGACCTTAGCCCGGCCCCGTCCGCACGCGCACGGGGTTTTCGGCACGGGCCCGGCCGGGCCGCCGGGCCTCAGTCCTCCACGACCAGGGCCGGGGTCTCCTTGGTCAGCACCTCGCCGCGGAAGAACGCCGGGCTGCGGCGCTGCATCACCAGCATCAGCACCACGCCGAGCAGCAGCAGCCCGACGCCGATGACGAACACCGAGCCGACCCCGAAGACCGAGGAGCCGGAGCCGTAGGCCGGATCCCACATGTCGTAGAGGGTCTTGCCGAAGACCGCGGTGAGCAGGATGCCGCCGACCCCCGGGAACAGGCCCTTGAAGACCAGATCGCGGAAGGAGCGGGTCAGGTCGGCGCGGAAGAACCAGGCGCAGGCGAACGCCGTCAGCGCGTAGTAGAAGCAGATCATGAGGCCGAGCGCGTAGATCGTGTCGACCAGGACGTGCTCGCTGACCAGGGTCATCACCGTGTAGAAGACGCCGGTCGCGACGCCCGCGGTGACCGTGGCCCGGCCCGGGGTCCGGAAGCGGGGGTGGACCCGGGAGTACGAGGCGGGCAGCGCCTCGTACGTGGACATCGCCAGCACCGTGCGGGCCACCGGGATGAAGGTGGTCTGCAGGCTCGCGGCGGCCGAGGCGAGCACCGCGACGAAGAGCAGGATGCCGAGACCGGGGCCCATGACCGGGCCGGCCAGCGCGGCGAAGACGTTGTCGGAGGTGCCGGGGTTGGCGAGGCCCAGCCCGGAGGTGCCGGAGCCGACGGCCATCTGCGCGGCGACACCGGTCGCCAGGTAGGAGCCGACGAGCACGACCATCGCGATGAGAGCGGCCCGCCCGGGGGTCTTCTCGCTGCCGGTGGTCTCCTCGTTGGCGGTCAGACAGGCGTCCCAGCCCCAGAACATGAAGATCGACAGCGACAGACCGGCGGTGAACGCGGCGAACGACTGCACGGCGAACGGGTTCAGCCAGGACCAGGAGAAGTCCAGCGACGAGGCGAACTCCCCGCTCCGCGACTTCTGCACGGCCATCGCCACGAACAGCGCGAGGACCACCAGCTGGAGGCCCACCAGCGCGTACTGGATGCCCTTGGTGGCCGTCATCCCCCGGTAGCTGATCGCCGTGGCGACCGCGATCAGGGCGAGGCAGGTGAGGATGTGGACGGGTTTGTTGTCGTCCAGGGCGGCGATCGAGTCGTTGCCGGTGATCTCGCCGGCCAGCAGCCAGAAGTACGAGGTGGCGACGCCGGCCAGGTTCGACAGGACGATGATCGTCGCTATGACCAGGCCCCAGCCGCACATCCAGCCGATGCGCGGGCCGAACGCCTTGACCGTCCAGGTGAACGAGGTACCGCAGTCCGGCATGGCCTTGTTGAGCTCGCGGTACGCGAAGGCGACGAGCAGCATCGGCAGGAAGCCGGCCAGGAAGACGGCGGGCATCTGCACGCCGACCTCTCCCGCGGTGGAGCCGAGGGTGGAGGTGAGGCAGTAGACCGGGGCGACGGTGGAGATGCCGATGACGGCGCTGCCCATCAGGCCGACGGAGTTCCCGCCGAGGCCCTTGCCGCGTACGCCGTCGGCCGGGGCGGTGCCCCTCACCGTGTCTCCGGCCCGTGGCCGCGCGTCCAGCTGAGTCATGAAAAGGACGATAAACGCTGCGATTTCCACATCCGGAAGGCGAGACTCCGCTGTCTCATCCTTGAATTCCAGGCAACGATACGGAAACACAGGCATTAATTGAAGGCTGTTTGCGACTATCACCTTCCGATGCGAGGTCGAGCCTCGGTCGCAGCAGCGTACGGGAACCGCAGCACTGTCCGTTTTGGGGGCATTCAAATTTTCCCGTGGGTGTCCGCCGGGCGGACACCCACGGTCGCGTACCGGTTCAGCCGGGCCAGACGATCGACTGGAGTTCGCTGTACGCGTGCAGGG
The DNA here is from genome assembly GCF_042677325.1 of Streptomyces sp. NPDC127117. Classification (NCBI taxonomy): domain Bacteria; kingdom Bacillati; phylum Actinomycetota; class Actinomycetes; order Kitasatosporales; family Streptomycetaceae; genus Streptomyces; species Streptomyces sp. NPDC127117. Next base: position 98,995 of record NZ_JBHXTM010000027.1, on the reverse strand, counting down.
CGTACGAGCCGACATCGCGCCCGACACCGCTCTGTTTGAACCCGCCGAACGGGGCCTCCATGTTCCGCCCGATGGTGTTCACTCCGACCCCGCCGGCCCGCAGCCGCCGGGCCGCCCGGAAGGCGCGGGCCACGTCCGAGGACCAGACGTAGTCGATCAGCCCGTAGTCGCTGTCGTTCGCGAGCGCGATGCCCTCCTCCTCGTCGTCGAAGGGGACGACCACGACGACCGGTCCGAAGATCTCCTCGCGGACGACGCGCATCTCGTTGGTGCAGTCGGCGAGGAGGGTCGGGGCGACGTAGAAACCGCGCTCCGGACCGGCCGGGCGTTCACCACCCGTGACCACCCTCGCCCCCTCCTTCCGGCCCAGCTCCACGTACGACTCGACGCGGTCGCGGTGGGCGGCTGAGATGACCGGGCCGACGACCGTGCCCCGGGCCGCCGGATCGCCCACCTTCAGATGACCGGCGTACCCGGCGAGCTTCTCGATCAGGGCGTCATGGACGCCGCGCTGGACCAGGACCCGGGTCGGGGCCGTGCAGATCTGGCCGCTGTAGAAGGAGAACGTGGTGCCGATGCCCGCCGCCGCGGAGTCGAGGTCCGCGTCGTCGAAGACGAGCGCGGCGCCCTTCCCGCCCAGCTCCATCAGCTGCCGCTTCATCCCGCGCCCGCACACCTCCGCGATGCGCTGCCCGACCGCCGTGGAGCCGGTGAAGCTGACCATGTCGACGTCCCCGCTGTCGACGGCGGCCTCGCCCGCCTCCGGGCCCGACCCGGTGACGACATTGACGACTCCCGGCGGAACGCCCGCCGCTTCGAGCGCCTCCGCCATCCGGTAGACGGAGAGCGGGTCCTGCGGGGCGGGCTTCACGACGACCGTGTTCCCCATGGCCAGCGCGGGCGCCACCTTGCCTGCCGGGTTGGCCCAGGGGTTGTTGTACGAGGTGATGCAGGTGACGACGCCGACCGGCTGGCGCACGGCCAGCGCCCCGAAAACCCCCGCCCGGCCCATCGGCCCGGCCTCGTTGATCTGCGGCGTGATCGCCTCCTCGACCGGCTCCAGGGCACCCCTGGCGTACCGGCGGAAGCGGCCTGCGCCCACGGCGACCTGCATGCCCCGGGCCGTCGCCGTGGTGGCGCCGCTCTCCGCGCGGGCGAGCGCGGCGTTGCCGTCGAGGTCGCGCAGCATCAGGCCGGCCGCCCGGTCCAGGATCTCGGCCCGCTCCTCGGGGCGGGTCCGGGACCAGGTGGCGAAGGCCTCCCGGGCCGCGGCCGTCGCCGCGTACACCTGCTCGCGGCTCGCCTCCGGGGCGCGGCCGACCACCTCCTCGGTGGCCGGGTCGATCACCTCGTAGTGGCCGTGGTCGGGTTCGGTCCACCGGCCGCCGATGAACAGGCGCCGTGCGCCGTCGTCGCTCATACGGTGCTCACCGTCCGGGTGTCGCGGCCGGAACGGAGCACCGTGCCGGGGACCGCGCCGGTCACCTTGTCGTCGCGCAGCGTCTCCACCCCGTTGACCCGGACCGAGACGATGCCGATGGCCCTGGAGTCGAGACGGGGGCTGTCGCCGGGCAGGTCGTGGACGAGCGTGGCGGGCCCGGCGTCGATGCGTTCCGGGTCGAAGAGGACGAGATCGGCGTGGAAGCCCTCCTCGATCCGGCCCCGCTCACGGAGGCCGAAGAGCCGGGCGGGGTCGTCGGTGAGCATCTTCACGGCCCGCTCCAGGGGGACGAGCCTGCGCCCGCGCAGGCAGTCCCCGATGAACCGGGTGGTGTACGGGGCACCGCACATCCGGTCCAGGTGCGCGCCCGCGTCGGAGCCGCCGAGCATGACGTCCTCGTGCTCCCAGGTCTCGCGGCGCAGCGCCCAGGAGCCGGGGTCGTTGTCGGTGGGCATCGGCCACAGCACCGTGCGCAGTTCGTCGGCGGCGCAGATCTCGACCAGGCAGTGGAAGGGGTCCAGTCCGCGCTCGGCGGCGATGTCGCGCACGACGCGTCCGGTCAGCCCTTCGTTGGCCGCGCTGTAGGTGTCGCCGATGACGTACCGGCCGAAGTCGGCGAGGCGGCGGAAGACGCCGGCCTCCTTGCTGTCGGCGCGGCGGAGCATCTCGGCCCGGGTGCCGGCGTCGCGGAGCCGTTCGATGCGCTCGGGGACGGGGAGGGCGAGGATGTCGCCCCAGCCGGGTATGAGGTTGAGGGCGCAGAAGGTGCCGAGCGACATGTTCATCGGGGTGAGGATCGGCATGGTCAGCGCGACGATCCGGCCACCGGCCCGGCGGGCCCGTTCGCTGGGTACGAGCTGGCGCGGTACGCGTTCGGGGACGGCGGCGTCGATGGTGAGCACGTTCCAGTTCAGCGGGCGTCCGGCGGTGGCGGTCATGTCGACGAGCAGCTCGATCTCCTCGTCGGCGAACTGGTCGAGACAGCCGGCCACGATCGCTTCGAGCTGGGTGCCCTCGTGCTCGCCGACGGCCCGGGAGAGGGCCAGCAGTTCCTCCGGCAGTGCGTGCCGGGAGGCGACGGGCTGCCCGTCGCCGTCGGAGTGGGTGGCGGACTGGGTGGTGGACAGCCCCCAGGCCCCGGCGTCCATCGCGTCGTGGAACAGCGCGAGCATGGCGTCGAGCTGTTCGGGGGTGGGCTGTCCGCCGATCGCGTCGGCGCCCATGACGTGCCTGCGCAGGGCGCAGTGCCCGACCATGAACCCGGCGTTGACGGCGATCCGCCCTTCGAGGGCGTCGAGGTACTCGCGGAAGCTGGACCAGGTCCAGTCCACGCCCTCCTCCAGCGCCTTGAGGGCCATGCCCTCCACCCGCGACATCATGCGGCGGGTGTAGTCGGCGTCCTCGGGGCGCCCGGGGTGCAGCGGGGCGAGCGTGAACCCGCAGTTGCCCCCGGCGACGGTGGTCACCCCGTGGTTCATGGACGGGGTGGCGTACGGATCCCAGAAGAGCTGGGCGTCGTAGTGGGTGTGCGGGTCGACGAACCCGGGCGCGAGGACCAGACCGGTGGCGTCCTCGGTGGTGACGGCCTCCTCGGTGAGCGTGCCCGGTTCGGCGATGACGGCGATGCGGCCGTCGCGGATGCCGAGGTCGGCCGGGTACGAGGGCCCGCCGGTGCCGTCCACGACGGTCGCTCCGCGGATGAGGTGGTCGAGCATGACGGGGATCCCTTCTGTGGTGGGTGGATGTGCAGCCGGGGTGCGCACGGCCGCGGTACGCACCCCGGCTCCACGGAGCGGCGGTCCGGGAAGACGCCGCTGGTCCGACCGGGGCAGAATCAAGCCCCTCCGGCGGTTGAGGAACGGGGGTCCGGGGGCGGGGCCCCCGGAAACCACTACGCCGCGTCGCGGAACCGCGAGGTCCGGTGCACCGGGTCCGTGTCGATCTTCGGGATCACGTGCTCACCGATCAGCTTGATCGAGTTCAGCGTGTCCTGACGGCTCACCCCGATCGGCAGCCCGAAGCTCAGCTGGTCCGCCCCCGCCTGCTCCCACCGCTTGCACTGCGCCAGCACCTCGTCCGGGTCGCCGCAGATCATCAGCTCCTCGGCGATCAGCAGCTCGATGATCTCCTCGGTGTACTCCGGGAGCAGCTCGGGCCACTCCGGGATGCCGTCGGGCCGGGGGAAGGTGTCGTGGTAGCGGAAGAGCAGCGACTGGAGGTAGTTCAGTCCGCCGCCCACCGCGATCTCGACGGCCTTGGCGTGCGTCTCGGCGCAGATGGCCGTGGAGGTGACCATGACGTTGTCGTTGACGAAGTCCCCGACGGGTTCTGCCTCCTTGACGGCCGTCTTGTACGACTCGACGACCCACTCCATGTCGGAGACCTTCTGCACGCTGAAGCCCAGCACGCCGAGCCCCTTCTTGCCCGCCATCGCGTACGAGGACGGCGAGCCGGCCGCGTACCACATCGCCGGGTGCGACTTCCCGTACGGCTTGGGGAGGATCTTGCGCGGCGGCAGCGACCAGTGCTTGCCCTGGAAGCCGACGTACTCGTCCTGGAGCCACATCTTGGGGAACTCGGCGATGGTCTCTTCCCAGAGCTCCTTGGTGTGGTTCATGTCGGTGATGCCCGGCATGAACCCGAGGATCTCGTGGCTGCCGGCCCCGCGCCCCGAGCCGAACTCGAAGCGCCCCTCCGACAGATGGTCGAGCATGGCGACCTTCTCGGCCACCTTCACGGGGTGGTTGACCGGGGCCAGCGGGTTGAAGATGCCGGACCCGAGGTGGATGCGGTCGGTGGCGTGCGCCAGGTATCCCAGGTACACGTCGTTGGCCGAGATGTGCGAGTACTCCTCCAGGAAGTGGTGCTCGGAGGCCCAGGCGTACTTGAAGCCGGACTTGTCCGCCTGGATGACGTACTCGGTCTCCTCGATCAGCGCCTTGTGCTCTGCCTCTGGGTCGACCTTGGCCCGTGCGGCGGGCACATACCCCTGTACAAAGAGCCCGAATTCCAAGGGGGTTCACCGTCCTCAATCGTTTCTGACACTCCGTCAGATCTTGATGCGTCCGACTGTTCCACCGGCGCCGTTACCCGTCAATACCTGACGCATCGTCAGAACAGGCTGACGCCCGCCAGCCATCCCCCGTCGATGACGAACGGCTGTCCGGTGATGTACGAGGAGTCCTCCGAGGTCAGGAAGAGCGCCAGTGCCGCCACCTCCTCCGGCCGCCCGATCCGCCCCAGCGGCACCAGCTTCCGGTACAGCTCGGCCACCGCCGCCTTGGACTCCTCCGGGTCCGCGGCCGGATCCAGCGCCGCCGGGTTGGTCATCGCGGTGTCCACGGCGCCGGGGCAGACGGCGTTGACCCGTATCCCCTTCGCGGCCAGCTCCATCGCGGCCACCCGGGTCAGCCCGAGCACCGCGTGCTTGGTGGCGGCGTACGCGCCCACGAACGCCATGCCCGTGAGTCCGGTGTACGAGGCGGTGTTGACGATGGTCCCGCCACCCGCCGCCTCGATCTCGGGCGCGACGTTCTTGATCCCGAGGAACGCGCCCACCTGATTGACCTGCACCACCTGCTGGAACTCCTCCAGCGGCGTGCTCACCAGCTCGTTGAACCGGAGGATCCCCGCGTTGTTGACCAGCCCGTCGATCCGGCCGAAGGCGTCCTTCGCGGCGGCGACCGCGCCCTGCCAGTCCTCCTCCCGGCTCACGTCCAGGTGGACGAACCTGGCGGCGTCCTTCCCCAGCTCCCCCCGCAGCTCCTCGGCCAGCGCCTCGCCCTGCTCGTCGAGCACATCGGCGATCACCACCCGCGCGCCCTCCGCGGCGAAGAGCCGCGCCTCCTGCTCGCCCTGCCCGCGCGCCGCTCCGCTGATGAGTACGGTCCGCCCGTCCAGCTTGCCCATGGCCTGACTCCTACCTGTCGAGATGGGGTGCGACCTCGGCGGCGAACGCCGCCATCTGGTCGGTCAGTTCGCTGCGGCTCCGGCTGCGGAACCGCACCTGGATCTGATGGACGCCCATGGCCCCGTACGCGCGCAGCGACTCCGCGAGGGCCTCCGGCTTTCCGGTCAGGGTGCGCCGCCCGACGGACCAGTCCGGCTCACCGACGTACAGCGGCTCGGTGATCGCGCCGATCACGATGGGCTCCTCGACCCCGGCCGCCTCCCGCAGCTCCTTGAGCCGGGCGATCTGCGCGGGCAGCTTCTCCCGCGGATCGCCCTGCGGCAGCCAGCCGTCGCCCCGTACGGCCGCCCGGCGCACCGCGGCCGGCGAGGAGCCGCCCACCCAGACCGGCACCCGCTCCTGGGCCGGGCGCGGCAGCTGCCCGAGGCCGCCGAAGGAGAACCGCTCCCCCGCGAACTCCGGGTACTCCTGCGGACCGAGCGCCGCCTTCAGCGCGTCGATGGTCTCGTCGAGCACCCCGCCCCGCCCGTCGAAGTCCGCCCCGAGCGCCTCGAACTCCTCCGCCACGTGCCCGGCGCCGACGCCGAGGATCAGCCGGCCGCCGCTGAGGTGGTCGAGGGTGGCGTACTGCTTGGCGGTGACCAGTGGGTGCCGCAGGCCCACGACGGCGACATGGCTCATCAGCAGGACCCGCTCGGTGATCCCGGCGAGGTAGGCGAGGGTGGCGACCGGGTCGTACCAGACGGTGCCCATGACCCCGGCGAGCCGCCTCGGGATCGCGACGTGGTCGCAGCTCGCCAGATAGGCGAAGCCGGAGCGGTCGGCGGTCCGGGCGATCGCGGCGAGATCGGCCGGGGTGGCCGCCGCCTCCCACCCCTCGGCGTAGATGGTGCTCTGCGACTGGATCGGCAGCTGCATCCCGTACGACAGCGGCCCGGTGGTCGATATCGGCACCGAACGGCCTCCTCCCCAAGGGAATCTGACACACCGTCACTTGACGGGCGCGGGGGCCATCGTGATACCTGACGCGCCATCAGGCAAGGGGTGGGAAGCGGCGGCAATGCCTCAGGGGGCCGGGGGCCGGCCGTCGGCGTCCCGGAACAGGAACTCGCCCTCGATCTCCACCCGGGTCGGCGCCTTGCTCCCGTCGTAGAAGTTCACGTCCTCGCACTCCCCGGTCCAGCGCAGCCGCAGGAGCCCGCCGTCGCGCGAGAGGACCGTGATCCGGTTGTCCCGCAGCGGCTCGTGCTCGAAGTAGTAGAGCAGCGACATGGCCGAGTCCTCGCCCTCGGCCGCACCCGGCATCAGGAACGTACGCCCGACCAGCCGGTCGATGTCCGCCCCGTCCGCCGTCATGGCGACGCCCACCTCGGCGGACGGGGCGGTGCCCGCGTCCGCCGTGTCCTCGCAGCGCCGCGCGGCGACGGGGTCCGCCCGGACCTCGAACCAGACGGTCACCTCCGCGTCCGGGTCGCCGTCGTACGAGCGGATCACCCGCACCTCCGCGGTGTCGAGGCGGTACTCCTCGTAGCCGTTGAACCGGTGCAGCACAAAGCGCCCACCGGGGCGCGTCCCCTCGTCCCGCGACTCACCCATGGCCGCCACCTCCCGGGCCCAGCCTCGCACGGTGCCCCCGGGCGCACGGACACCGGAGCGGGGGTCGGGGCAGGGGCGGAGCGGGGACGGCCCGCGGCTCCGCGCCCTACCGCCGACCGGCGTCGTTGTCGGCGTCGCCCTCGTCGTCGTCCCCGCCGGTCGCCGCGCTCTCGGGGGCCGGCGCACTCCCCCGCGCCTCCTCGCGCTCCTCCTTCTCTTCCTCCTCGTCCTCGCTCTCGTCCGGTGCGGCCTGGACGCCCACGCCCTGCGAGGTCGACACGTTCTGGTCGATGGCACCCCCGCCGCCGTCGTGGTCACTGCCCGCCGTGCCCTTGCTCAGGGGGGCCAGCACATTGAGCGTCCGGTCCACCTCCAGCCAGGAGTCGGCGTTGGAGTTGTCGATCGTGACCAGGGACGGACCGTGGTGCGTCTCCATGCCGCCGTCGGGGGCGTCGGCCCAGGCCGCTCCGGCGGCCAACTGGCCCTGGCAGAGCGCCCCGAGGGCGACCACCAGGGCCGCACGCGCCTTCGACGAGGTGAATCCCATGTTCTGCTCTTCCTTCTTGCCTGTGGTGCACATGACGCCGGGGCCCGGCGGTTCGCGGTGACGCACCGCCGGGGCCCGGCATTCGGACGGTTCGGCGACCGGCCGGGCCGACCGCACCCGGCGCGACGTCCGGATCAGACGGTCACGGACTCAGGGACGGGGTGGTGCCTGCTGATGTTCTTCTCCAGCAGCTCCGTCGAGCGCTGCACCCCGATCCCCTCGGAGGGCACGAACTCGGGGAGCCGCCCGTCGGACCGCTTGAGGTCCGTCAGCGCGCTGTCGATGGCCGCGTGCGCGGCGAAGAGGCAGGGCGTGCTGTAGATGGCCACCTGGCAGTCCAGGTCGGTGAGTTCGGAGAGCGAGAGCCTGGGCGACTTGCCGCCCGCGATCTGGTTGAAGAGCAGCGGCTTGTCACCGACCACCTCCCGGATCCGCTTGATCCACTCGACGCTGCGCACCCCGTCGACCAGGACGACATCGGCCTCCGTCGAGGCCAGCGCCTCCGCGCGGCGCAGGATGTCGGACTCCTCCGTGGCGTCCGTGCGCGCCACGACCACCAGGTCCCGCCTGCTCTCCAGTACGAGGTTGAGCTTCTCCAGGTACTCCTCCAGCGGCAGCACCTGCTTGCCGTCCGCGTGGCCGCACCTGCGCGGGCGCTTCTGGTCCTCCAGGATCACTCCGGAGGCGCCGATCCGCTCCAGCCGCTGCACCACGTGGCAGGCCACCTCGGGGTCGACGTAGCCGTCGTCGATGTCCACCAGCAGGTGGTGGGTGGGGAAGGCCAGCCGCAGCCGCTCCACGAAGGCCACCATGTCCGGCCAGGCGATGAAGCCGATGTCGGGGAGCCCGTAGTGCGAGGCGGCGAAGCCGAAGCCGGACACGAAGAACCCGTCGTAGTGCCGGGCCACGACCGAGGCCGAGTACATGTCGTAAATACCGATGAGCGGAGTCGTTCCCGGGGACCGGACTTCGTCCCTCAGCGCAGTTCCGTAACTCACAGCGTCTCTCCTTGACCAATGGATGAACGGAAGTTGAGCGATGCCGTCCCGGGTGCTGCGGGCTCCGTCGATACCGGCCCCCGAGTCACTGATGGCGCGGGTGCCGAAACACCGCGCGTGGACTCGCCCACCAAAAAGAGGCAGCGGCATTCCGGCCGCCCGCACAGGACGTAAAAAGCTGCCCTCTTGCGAAGACGCGTATATCTATACAGCCATGACCGTGTCTTTACTCAGCTACGCGCCGCTTTTTACCTTGCGTGCGAGGCTTCTCGGGTGTGCGCCGGGGGCTTGTTGGAGGCGCACGGAATCCGGCGGCTGCTTTCTTTCGGATCATCCGAAACAACAACTCGGGAAAGCGACGAATGGCCTGCGTATACGCCGTGTTGACGTTCTACGGCACCGCCGGGGTGACAGCGCGGAAGAGCGCCGCCCGGCGTTTCGCCACGCCTCTTCAGCAGTAACGTTCCACCCCTGCGGGGAACGTCGGCGACATGCCTACCGGTCGAACTGTTCGAGCAAGCGCTCCACATAGTTTTCCAGGCGCTCCATGAGCACCCCGGGCGTCAGATCGGTCCGCCCCAGCTCCCGCCACGGCACCGCCACCTTCTCCGCGTCGGGGGCGTGGGCGAGCGCGTCCAGCAGCCGCCAGTACAGATGGTCCGCCCCGGACGCGAGCGCCCGTCCGCCCGCCGCCGCGTACTGCCCGGCGAAGCCCATCCCCACCGAGGGGCCGTGCAGCAAGGCCAGCGCCGTCGAGCAGTGGGCGACGTCCAGGTCGGCCGGGCCCCAGGAGGTCTCGACCCAGTCGACGACCCCGCCGATCCGCAGCCGCGGGCCCTCGCCGAGAAAGAGCACATTGCCGGGATGGAAGTCGCGGTGCAGGAAATGCGGTACGTACGAGGGCGGTTCACGGCGGATCACGTCCACCGCCCGCCGCCACAGCAGCGGCCGGGCAGTGGCCCCGGGCACCCGCACCCGGTCCGGCGCGGTCCACGCCTCGTAGTCGCGCGGCCGGGTCCGGCCGTCGGTCTCGACCCGGTGGACGGCGGCCAACTGCGCGGCCAGCAGCCCGCCGCGCTCCGCCGCCCCGGCGTCGTCGACCCGCACCTCGCCGGGCAGCAGGCTCATCAACAGCGAGGGGTGGTCGCAGTGTTCGCCCCGGGGATCGACGGCCACGCACCGCGCCACCGGGATGTCCGTGCCGCCCAGCAGGCGCAGGACGTCCGCCTCGCGGGTGAGCAGTCCCGGCGCGTGGCGCACGTAGAAGGGCTTGACGAAGGACCGCAGGACCAGCGAACGCCCGCCCTGCGGACCGGAGATGTCCAGCCGCCGCATCTGCGCGGACCAGCCGCCCCGCAGCAGCTCCACGCGCTCGATCCGCTCCCCCGCCGCCAGGTGTTTCCCGACCCACGCGCGGGTCGCCGTCCAGCCGGTTCCGCCGTCCGCCGCTTCACCCATGCGAGAAGCGTACGACGGCGTGCGCGGGCGCCCGTCAGCGGTGCGGGACGGACGCCCCTCCGGTGTCGCTCACTTCCGGTACAGCGCCTCGATCTCCGTCTCGAAGTCCCGCGCGATCGCGTCCCGCTTCAGCTTCAGCGAGGGCGTCAGATGGCCGCCCTCCTCGGTGAAGTCCACGGGCAGGACGGCGAATTCACGGATCGACTCCGCGCGGGAGACCAGCCGGTTGGCCTCGTCGACGGCGCGTTGCAGCGCCGTGCGCAGCTCCTCGTCGTCGACGAGTTCCCGCATCGGCACGTTCTGCTTCTTCTTCATCTGCCGCCAGTGGGAGAGCCCGTCCGGCTCCAGGGTGATCAGGGCGGTGATGAAGGAGCGGTTGTCGCCGACCACCATGCACTGGCTGACCAGGGGGTGGGCGCGCAGCCAGTCCTCCAGGGGCGCCGGGGTCACGTTCTTGCCGCCGGAAGTGATGATGATGTCCTTCTTGCGGCCGGTGATCGTGAGGTAGCCGTCCTCGTCGAGCGCGCCCAGGTCCCCGGTGGCGAACCAGCCGCCCTCCTGCACGGGCACCGGCCGGCCCTGTTCGGCGTCCCAGTAGCCCTGGCACACCTGACCACCGCTGAGCAGCACCTCACCGTCGTCCGCGATCCGCACGGCGGTGCCGGGCAGCGGCCAGCCGACGGTGCCCAGGCGCGGCTTGAGCGGCGGGGTGACGGTGGCGGCGGCGGTGGTCTCGGTGAGGCCGTAGCCCTCGAAGATCTCGATGCCCGCGCCCGCGTAGAACGCCGCGAGCCGGTGGCCCAGCGGGGAGCCGCCGCAGATCGCGTACCGGACATGGCCGCCGAGCGCGGCCCGGATCCGGCGGTAGACCAGCGGGTCGTACAGCGCGCGGGCAGCCCGCAGGCCCAGCCCCGGACCGGGGCCGGTGCCGTGTTCGGCGGCCTCGACGGCCTCCCCGTACCGCTGGGCGATCCGCGCGGCGCGGTCGAAGGACGAGGCGCGGCCCATCTTCTCGGCGGTGGCGCGGCCGGTGTTGTAGACCTTCTCCAGCACGTACGGGATGGCCAGCAGGAACGACGGCTTGAACCCCGCCAGGTCGGCGAGCAGGTCCTCGGTCTGGATGGACGGGGCATGCCCGAGGCGGACCCGGGCCCGCAGACAGCCGATCGCGACCATCCGCCCGAAGACATGGGAGAGCGGGAGGAAGAGCAGGGTGGACGCGGGATCCTTGCTGACCGATTTGAAGACCGGGTGGAGCAGTTCGATCGCGTTGTCGACCTCGGCGAAGAAGTTGCCGTGGCTGAGCACACAGCCCTTGGGGCGGCCGGTGGTGCCGGAGGTGTAGATGAGGGTGGCGGGGGTCTCCGGCTCCAGCGTGGCGCGGCGGGCGGCGACGGTGCCGTCGGGGATGTCCCGGCCGAGGGTCTTCAGCCGGCCGAGCGCGCCCGTGTCGAACTGCCACAGATGGGCCAGACCGCCGAGCTGCTTGCGCTCCTGGCTGATCAGCCGGCCCTGGTCCGCGGTCTCGACGGCGCACGCGACGGCGCCGGAGTCCTGGAGTATCCACCGGGTCTGGAAGGCCGAGGAGGTCGGGTAGATCGGGACGGTGACGAGCCCGGCGGCCCAGGCCGCGAAGTCGAGCAGGGTCCACTCGTAGGTGGTACGGGACATGATCGCGATCCGGTCGCCCGCGCCGAGGCCCTCCGCGATGAGCCCCTTGGCGACGGCGAGCACCTCGTCGGCGAATTCCGCCGCCGTCACGTCCCGCCAGCCGCCGTCCGGCTGCTTGCGGCTGAGCACGGCGTCGGCGGGGACCTCGCGGGCGTTGTCGAACGGGATCTCGGCGAGCGAGCCGCGGCGGACGGGCGGCGCGGCCGGCGGTACGGAGACCTGTCGCACCGAGCCGTCGGCGCCCCTGACCCTGGTCGGCTCGACGAGGGTGGGGACGGGGGCGGGGGCGTTGGGTGGCGTGGACACGTGCGGCTCCTCAACGTGGGGTCGGGCGATCTCGCCGGGTCCGTCCGGCGGCCGGTTCGTCTGAGGCGTCAGAGGCGTGTCGGACGCCAGGGGCGCGGGGTGCGAGGGGTGTCAGGAGTGCGAGCGGTGTCAGGGGCGCGGGGGGTGTCAGGAGCCCGGGGGCGTCAGGGGCGTTCGAGGATGGCCGTGACGCCCTGGCCGCCCGCCGCGCAGATCGAGATCAGGCCCCGGGACGGCGCGTCCCGCTCCGCCAGGAGCCGGGCCAGGGTCGCGACGATCCTGGCGCCCGTCGCGGCGAACGGATGCCCGGTGGCGAGCGAGGATCCGGCGACATTGAGCCGGTCCCGGTCGACCGGGGCCAGGCCCTGCTTCTCCCAGGCCGCGAGGGTGGCCAGCACCTGGGAGGCGAAGGCCTCGTGGATCTCGAACAGGTCGAAGTCCTCGATGGTGAGCCCCGCGCGCTCCAGCATGCGCGGTACGGCGTACGCCGGGGCCATCAGGAGCCCGTCGTCGCCGTTCACGTAGTCCACGGCGGCCGTCTCGTGGAGGGAGAGATAGGCGAGCGGCTCCAGGTCGTGCGCGCGGGCCCACTCCTCGCTCGCCAGCAGTACGGTCGCGGCGCCGTCGGTGAGCGGGGTGGAGTTCCCCGCGGTCATCGTCGCGTCGGGGTGGTCGGTGCCGAACACCGGCTTCAGCGTGGCGAGTTTCGCCACCGTGGAGCCGGGGCGGAGGTTCTGGTCGCGGGTCAGGCCCTGGAACGGGACCACGAGGTCGTCCAGGAAGCCGCGCTCGTACGCGGCCGCGAGCCGCTGGTGGCTGGTGGCCGCGAGGAGGTCCTGGTCCTCGCGGGTGATGCCCCACCGGCGGGCGGTGACCGCCGCGTGCTCGCCCATCGACAGGCCGGTGCGGGGTTCCGCGTTGCGCGGGATGTCAGGGACCAGGTGCCGGGGACGTACCCCCGCGATCGCCCTGATCCTGGCGCCCGCCGACTTCGCCCGCCGGGCGCCGAGCAGCAGCCTGCGCAGCTCGTCGTTGACGCCGAGGGGCGCGTCGCTCGTGGTGTCGGTGCCGCCCGCGATCGCCGAGTCGACCGCCCCGAGCATGATCTTGTTCGCGGCGGCGACGACCGCCTGGAGGCCGGTGCCGCACGCCTGCTGGATGTCGTACGCGGGGGTGCTCGGGTCGAGCGCCGAGCCGAGCACGGTCTCCCGGGCCAGGTTGAAGTCGCGGCTGTGCTTGAGCACGGCGCCCGCGACGAACTCGCCGACCCGCTCCCCCTGGAGACCGAACCGCTCGACCAGGCCGCCCAGCGCGGCCGTGAGCAGCTGCTGGTTGGAGGAGTGCGCGTACGGGCCGTCGGAGCGCGCGAACGGAACGCGGCTGCCGCCGATGACCGCGACCCTGCGGGGCTGCGGGAGTTCGAGGGGGATCATCTCGACCAGCTCCTGACTCTTGAGTAACCTTACTCTGGAGTAAATCTACGACCGAGCAGGGAGTCTGGACAATGGCCGACCGCTATCTGCACTTCACCGGCACAGCACCCGGCCGATTTCTCACCCGGAGGCTCGGACTCCCGCAGCCCGCCCCGCTGCGCCGCTGGTCACCGAGGACACCGACGCTGGACGGCCCGCTGCTGCACCTCACCGCCGGGGACTCCACGGCCACCGAAGAGCTCGGCGCACTCCTCGCCGCCACCGGCCTCGAAGTCACCGCGAGCGCCGAACGCCCCGCCGGAATCGTGCTGGACGCGACGGCCGTCGACACCCCCGGCAAGCTGGCCGGGGTCCACGCGGCGCTGCACCCGGTGGTCCGTTCCCTCGCCCCGGGCGGGCGCGTCGTGGTGCTGGGGGTGCGGCCGTCGGCCGACGACCACCATCAGGCCGCCGCCCAGCAGGCGCTGGAGGGGTTCGTACGCTCGCTGGGCAAGGAGATCGGCAGGGGCGCCACCGTACAACTGCTCCGCATCGCGCCGGAAGCCGTCGGCACGGCCGAATCCACCCTGCGTTTCCTGCTCTCGCCCCGCTCCGCGTACATCAGCGGCCAGGTGATCGAGCTGACCGCCGCCACCCCCGGACCGGTCGCCGACTGGACGGCGCCGCTCGCCGGGCGCACCGCGCTGGTCACCGGCGCGGCGCGCGGCATCGGCGCCTCGGTCGCCTCGGTGCTGGCCCGCGACGGCGCCCGGGTGATCTGCCTGGACATCCCCCGGACCGGCGACGAGCTGACCCGGACCGCCGACGCGCTCGGCGCCACCGCGCTGCCACTGGACATCACCGCGGACGACGCCGCGGAACGGATCGCCGCCGCGGCCCCCGACGGCCTCGACATCCTCGTCCACAACGCGGGCATCACCCGCGACCGCCGCCTCGCCAACATGCCGGCCGAACGCTGGGCCTCGGTCGTCGACGTGAACCTCGGCAGCGTGCTGCGCACCACCGACGCACTGCTGAAGGCGGGCACCGTCAACCGCGGCGGCCGGATCGTCGCCACCGCGTCCATCGCCGGCATCGCGGGCAACAACGGCCAGACGAACTACGCGGCGAGCAAGGCGGGCATCATCGGGCTGGTCCGCGCACTGGCACCGCGCGCCGCCGCCGACCACGACGTCACGGTCAACGCGGTGGCCCCCGGCTTCATCGAGACGAAGATGACCGCGGCCGTCCCCCTCCTCATCCGGGAGGCGGGCCGCCGGATGAACTCCCTCGCCCAGGGCGGCCTCCCGGTCGACGTCGCCGAGACGACCGCCTGGTTCGCCCAGCCCGCCTCGACGGCCGTCAACGGCCAGGTCGTACGGGTCTGCGGCCAGAGCCTGCTGGGGGCGTGACCGTGCCGAGCCTGAACGCGGCACTCGTACGGGGCGCCGTCACCTCCCCGTTCAAACGGGCCGGCCGCCCCGGCGCCACCCTGCCGACCGACCGGGCCGTGCTCCCGGCCGCGCCGATCGCGGCCGGGCCGCTCGCCTCGTACCGCCGGATCTGCGGCTTCGCCGAGCAGGACACCCTGCCGCTCACCTATCCGCATGTGCTGGGATTTCCGCTCGCCATGCGGCTGATGACCGCCCGGAGGTTCCCGCTCCCGGTCGTCGGACTCGTCCACACCTGGATCGAGATCACCCGGCACCGGACGCTGCACCCCACGGACCGGCCCGAACTCACGGTGTACGCCGAGAGCCTGGCACCGCACCGGCGCGGCACCGAGGTCACGATGGTCACCGAGGCACGGCTGGCGGGTGAACTGGTCTGGGAGTCCCGCAGCGGCTATCTGTCCCGGCACGCGACGCACCCCGGCACCGGCCCGGCAGGCACCGGCCCCGACCCCACCCCGGAGGACACCGCCCCCACACCGACGCACACCGACCCCGCCCCCGGGGACACCGCGCCGGTCCCGGAGCTGCCCGCCGTCGCCGAGTGGCGGCTGCCCGGCGATCTGGGACGGCGGTACGGTGCCGCCTCGGGCGACCGGAACCCCATCCACCTGTACCCGCTCACCGCCCGGCTCTTCGGCTTCCCCCGGGCCATCGCCCACGGCATGTGGACCGTCGCCCGCTGCCTGGCCGAGACAACGGACCCCCACGAAGTCCACGGCGTACGGGCCGACTTCAGGGCCCCCGTCCTGCTGCCCGCCACCGTCACCTACGCGGCGGACGCCACCGGCTTCCAGCTGCGCTCCGCCGGCCGCATCCACCTCACCGGCCGGATCCGCCACGCGCCGGGCCCGGCGGCTGCCAGGGACGGCCGTTCATAAGGTTCTCCAGCCCCGCCCAGGAGAAGTTCATCAGGGTGGCCGCGGCCTCCTTCGCCGAGACGCCCGGGGTCTCGTTCGCCCACCCGGCGAGCGACTCCGCGGCCCCCACCAGCGCCTGCGCAAGCCCCGACACATCGCGGTCGGGGAGCGCCGGATCGTGGTGCGCCTCGCGCGCCGCCGCCCCGATCAGCTCCGTCACGAAAGCAACGATCTCGTCCCGCATCGCCGTCACCTCGTTGGCGAACGGCTCCCCGTGCGTACGCGCCTGGCGGTGCAGCACCGCCCAGCCGTCCGGGTGCTCCGCCGTGTGCGTGAAGAACGCCCGCAGCCCGGACCACAGTTGCCGGTCGGCCGGCAGCCCCGGCTCCGCCCCCGCCCGCACCGCTTCGACCAGCGCTTTCGCCTCCCGCCTGATGCAGGCGGTGAAGAGCTCTTCCTTGGAGTTGAGATACAGATAGACCAGCGGCTTGGACACCCCCGCCAGCTCGGCGATCTCATCCATCGAGGCGGCCCGGTAGCCGCGCTGCCCGAAGGTCTGCACGGCGGCGTCCATCATCTGCTGCTCACGCACGGCCCGCGGCATCCGTTTGCTCTTCACAGCACCCACGTCGACTTCCTCCCACCCCCGTGTGCCACTCCCCGGTAAGGGTACGGCGCGCGAGCGCCCCCGGTCCTGCCGCGAGGCGGACCGGGGGCGCTCCTGTGTGCCGTGCTTGTGCGTGGTTACGCGGCGACCGCCACCTTCTGCGGCTCGCTCTCGCGCACCTCGTCGCCGTCGACCGGCGAGGACGTGGCCGAGTTGTACGCGTCGTGGTCGAGGATCTTCTCGCGGGCGGAGACGATCACCGGGACCAGCGCCTGCCCGGCCACGTTCGTGGCCGTCCTCATCATGTCCAGGATCGGGTCGATGGCCATGAGCAGGCCGACGCCCTCCAGCGGGAGGCCCAGCGTCGACAGGGTGAGGGTCAGCATGACCGTCGCGCCGGTGAGTCCGGCGGTGGCCGCCGAGCCGATCACCGAGACGAACGCGATCAGGACGTAGTCACCGACACCCAGCTGGACGTCGAAGATCTGCGCGATGAAGATCGCCGCCAGCGCCGGGTAGATCGCGGCGCAGCCGTCCATCTTGGTGGTGGCGCCGAACGGGACGGAGAAGGAGGCGTACTCCTTCGGGACGCCGAGGCGCTCGGTGACCTTCTGGGTGACCGGCATGGTGCCGACCGAGGAGCGGGAGACGAAGGCAAGCTGGATCGCCGGCCAGGCGCCCTTGAAGAACTGCACCGGGCTGAGCTTGGCGACGGTGGCGAGCAGCAGCGGGTACACGCCGAACAGCACCAGGGCGCAGCCGATGTAGACGTCGGCGGTGAACGTCGCGTACTTGCCGATCAGGTCCCAGCCGTAGTCGGCGATCGCGTAGCCGATGAGGCCGACGGTGCCGATGGGGGCGAGGCGGATGACCCACCACAGGGCCTTCTGGAGGAGTTCCAGGACGGACTCGCTGAGGGTGAGGATCGGCTGGGCCTTCTCGCCGAGCTGGAGCGCGGCGATACCGGCGACGGCGGCCATGAAGACGATCTGGAGCACGTTCAGCTCGGTGAACGGGGTGATCACGTTGTCCGGGATGATGCCGGTCAGGAAGTCGAGCCAGGAGCCCGCGTGCTCCGGCAGCTTGCCGTCCTTCGGCGTGAGGCCCGTTCCGGAGCCCGGGTTGGTGATCAGGCCGATCGTGAGGCCGATGGCGACCGCGATCAGCGAGGTGATCATGAACCAGAGCAGGGTGCGGGTGGCCAGCCGGGCGGCGTTGTTGACCTTGCGCAGGTTGGTGATCGACACCAGGATCGCGAAGAAGACGAGGGGCGCGACGGCCAGCTTCAGCAGCTGGACGAAGATGTGGCCGACCTTGTCGAGCGTGGTGTAGAGCCAGCCGATGTCGTACGTACGCGTGATCCAGCCGAGTACGACACCGAGGACGAGACCGGCGACTATCTGGGCCCAGAACGGGACCTTGGGGATACGGAAACCGGAGCCGGACGGACTGCCGGCGGCGGTGGACGCGGGGTTCGCGGACACGGACACACTCCAGATGTGACGCATCGGGGCGCACGGGGACGGCTGTGCGGGGGACGGGGGTGCGGCGCCCGCGTCAGGGGCGGCGCCGCTGCATGGTGCCGGTTCAGACGTTGCGGCAACAGACCGCGGACATACAGCGGCAGAGATCGACGTGCAGGCGCTCCACGAGCGGGACGCTCGCGGCGAATCGATGGCGCACTGCTGTCTTCATGTCGAACACGTTAACACTTGAACTTTGAGAACCTCAAAGCTCTTCTTTGACCCCGATCACCCGGCAGCGGAGCCGTCACCGCGCCCCGCACCCCCGCGGGAACGACAAAACCCCAGTACAGGAGCGGACGCTCCGGCGCTGGGGTTTCGAACGGAAACCATGCGGATGTGAGGAAGCTTACGCAGCCCCTACAGAACCCTCATGTCACCGCCACCGCGGTCAGAGGGTGACGTGGTCCTCGCGGGTCCGGTTCGCTTCGAGGCGCTCCTTGGCGCGGTCGACCGTGGACACGATCTGCTCGGACATCTCGTCGCGCTGCTTGCGCAGCAGCACGTAGCTGAGCGGCGCGGACAGGACCAGGGCGAGCAGAATCACCCAGACGAGATTGGAGCCGTTCGTCCCGGAGGGCAGCAGGCCGAAGTGCACGGCCACGGCGGCGACGGCGAAGCAGCCGACGAAGATACTGAGGCGCATCGCGGTGTACCGAATCGTCGCGCTCGGCTTGGCAGCGGACACAGTTGGCCTCTCTCTCAACGTATGACGGTCCTTCGATCCTGCCCGACCAGTGAAGCATGCCCCGGAATCGATCAGTTCGCAGGGCTCCGCCAAAGGTGCGCGCGGACCCTCAGAGCCCGAGCGGCAGCAGCATGATGATGTCGTCGCGGTCGTCCCCGTCGGCCACCCGGATCGCGTCCGGCACCCGTCCGACCTCCTTGTATCCGCAGGAGGCGTAGAACCGGTCGACGCCGGTGCCGCCGCGGCAGGTGAGCCGGACGGCCTCGATCCCGTCCACCCCGCGGGCCGCCCGCTCCGCGGCGTCCATCAGGTCGCGGCCGTAGCCCTTGCCCTGGTGGCGGGGGTGGACCATCACCGTGTAGAGCCAGAGCCAGTGGCGCATCAGCCGGTGGGTGTTGAGGGCGAGGAAGACCGTGGCGGCGACGGCACCGTCCTCGTCGCGGCCGATCAGCAGGCGGGTGCGCCCCTCGGCCATGGCGCTCAGATGCTTGTCCAGCTCGGGCCGGATGTCGTCGGCCGTGACCGGCGGTACGAAGCCGACCGCGCCGCCCGCGTTGGAGACGTCGGTCCACAGCTCGGCGATGCCGTCCCGCAGTATGCCGTCGATCTCGGGGTCCAGCTCAAATGTAAGCGTCATAAGCGCAGACTAACCATTACCTATCCGCCGCCTCAAACCATGTCCAGAACGCGAGAAAGCCCCGGCGAAGGCCGGGGCTTTCCCATGTCTCGCTGCTGACCGACCCGCGGGTCAGACCCGCATCGGCTGCGGCGACTCGCGCCGCTCGGCGTCCGGGCCCGGGTACTCGCGGATGATCTCGTACCGGGTGTTGCGCTCGACGGGGCGGAAGCCCGCGTCGCGGATCAGGTCCAGCAGGTCCTCGCGGCCGAGCTTGTTCGGCGTGCCGTAGTTGTCGGCGTCGTGCGTGATCTTGTACTCGACGACCGAGCCGTCCATGTCGTCCGCGCCGTGCTGCAGCGCGAGCTGGGCGGTCTGCACCCCGTGCATCACCCAGAAGACCTTGACGTGCGGAACGTTGTCGAAGAGCAGCCGGGAGACCGCGAAGGTCTTCAGCGCCTCGGCGCCGGTCGCCATCGTCGTGCGCGCCTGGAGCTTGTTGCGGACCTTGCCGTCCTTCATGTCCACGAAGTCGTGCTGGTAGCGCAGCGGGATGAAGACCTGGAAGCCGCCGGTCTCGTCCTGGAGCTCGCGCAGCCGCAGCACGTGGTCGACGCGGTGCCGGGGCTCCTCGATGTGCCCGTACAGCATGGTCGCCGGGGTCTTGAGCCCCTTCTCGTGCGCCAGGCGGTGGATCCGCGACCAGTCCTCCCAGTGGGTGGCGTGGTCCACGATGTGCTGACGGACCTCCCAGTCGAAGATCTCCGCGCCGCCGCCGGTCAGCGACTCCAGGCCGGCCTCGATCAGCTCGTCCAGGATCTCGGAGGCGGAGAGCCCGGAGATGGTCTCGAAGTGGTGGATCTCGGTGGCGGTGAACGCCTTGAGGGAGACCTGCGGCAGGGCTTCCTTCAGCGCGCTCAGCGAGCGCGGGTAGTAGCGCCACGGCAGGGTGGGGTGCAGCCCGTTGACGATGTGCAGCTCGGTGAGGTTCTCGCCCTCCATCGCCTTCGCGAGGCGGACGGCCTCCTCGATGCGCATGGTGTACGCGTCCTTCTCGCCCGGCTTGCGCTGGAACGAGCAGTACGCGCACGACGCGGTGCACACGTTCGTCATGTTGAGGTGCCGGTTGACGTTGAAGTGCACGACGTCGCCGTTCTTGCGCGTGCGCACCTCGTGGGCGAGGCCACCGAGCCAGGCCAGGTCGTCCGACTCGTAGAGGGCGATGCCGTCCTCACGGGTCAGCCGCTCTCCTGCGCGGACCTTCTCCTCCAGCTCGCGCTTGAGCCCGACGTCCATGCGGCTGCCTCCCAGTTGTCGACGTGCTGTGCGTTTCCCGGACGGTTGATACCGGGTGAAACCCCCGGTCCCCCGGGGGCTCCACCACGTTACGCCTACGACTCCTCGGGAAGTTCCCCGACCCGGTTCTCCCACTTGGTGGAGAGCACGATCGTGGTCCGGGTGCGCGAGACGCCCCGCGTGCCGCTGAGCCGGCGGATGGTCTTCTCCAGACCGTCCACATCGCCGACGCGCACCTTGAGCATGTACGAGTCGTCGCCCGCGATGAACCAGGCGTCCTCGATCTCCGCGAGGTCCTTCAGCCGACGTGCCACGTCCTCGTGATCGGCGGCGTCGGAGAGCGAGATACCGATCAGGGCCGTGACCCCGAGCCCGAGGGACGCGGCGTCGACGGTGGCGCGGTAGCCGGTGATGACACCGGCGGTTTCCAGCCGGTTGATGCGGTCGGTGACGCTGGGCCCGGAGAGCCCCACGAGCCGTCCCAGCTCGGCGTACGAGGCCCTGCCGTTCTCCCTGAGGGCCTGGATGAGCTGCCTGTCCACCGCGTCCATGTGACTGAAACCTTCCATTGTTCAGCAGTATCGCGAGTCTACGTGTAGAATCTAAGGCATGCAGGCTTCATCGCCTGCAAATCTTTCCGAACATCCAAAAAATGCTTTCGAATCTTCAGGAGTGAGAACACCGTGTACACGATCGAGATGGCCTACGCCCGAATGCGCGAGCTGCAGGACCTGGCCAACCGCTCGCGTGCCCATCAGCCCGCCGCCGCGCACCGGGTCGACCGGACCCGTAAGCCGCGCGCCATGAAGAAGCGCTGACCCCGGGGTCAGCCACGGGAGTCGCGGGAGCCGCCACCGAGCTCTCCCTCCCACCGGCGGTACAGGTCGTGCGGCACGCCCGCCGCGTCCAGTACCCGCCCGGCGACGAAGTCCACCAGATCCTGGATGTGCGTCGCCCCCGCGTAGAACGCCGGAGAGGCGGGCAGCACCACGGCGCCCGCCTCGTCCAGGCCCACCAGATGCTTCAGCGTCTGACCGTTGAGCGGAGTCTCCCGCACCGCGACGACCAGCTTCCGCCGTTCCTTGAGCGTCACGCTCGCGGCCCGCTGGAGCAGATCCTTCGAGAGCCCGAGCGCCACTCCGGCCACACAGGCCGTCGAGGCCGGGACGATCAGCATCCCCTTCGCCGGGTACGAGCCCGAGGACGGTCCGGCCGCGAGATCACCGGCCGCCCAGTGCCGTACGTCCGCGACGTCCACGTCGAAGGTGTGCGGCTTCCCGTCCGCCCCGCGCGCCAGCCAGCCGCGCAGATCCTCCTGCCAGTGCGCGTCGCGGAACGCGATCCCGGTCTCGTCCAGCAGGGTCAGCCGGGAGGCCCGGCTCACCACCAGATCGACGCTCTCCCCGGCGGCCAGCAGGCCGCGGAGCACGGCGGCGGCGAAAGGGGTGCCCGAAGCGCCTGAAACCCCGACAATCCAAGGCTGTCGCTGGTGCTGACTGACTGAAGTCCCGGAATCCACATACCCGAGCCTATCCGGCGGCGCGAAACCGGAACCGAGTAAGGTGCCCCGCTCGTTCCAGGGCCGGGAGCAGGGGCGGCAGGGAACATCAGAGGACACCAGGGGGCACCATGGCCGTGATGCCGGACCGATCCGCACCGGCGTGGAGTGCGGGAGGCCGCGCGAGGACCGCGGCCAAGCTGATGCTGGGCTGGGTGGCCTTCCTCTGGCTGCTCGAAATCGTCGACGCCTCGACCGGCCATTCGCTGGACGGCTTCGGGATCGAGCCCCGCCGGGCCGCCGAGCTGCTGGACGTCGTGCCCGCGTCCTTCATCCACTTCGGCTTCGGCCATGTCGCCTCCAACAGCGTGCCGCTGCTGGTCTTCGGCTTCCTCGCCGCGCTCAGCGGCGTCCGCAGATTCGCCGCCGTGGCCGCGATGATCATCGTGGTCGACGGGCTCGGTGTCTGGCTGGTCTCGCCGGACGGCTCCAACACGGCGGGCGCGTCCGGGCTGGTCTTCGGCCTCTTCGGCTATCTGCTCGTCCGGGGCTTCGTGGACCGCAGAATGCTCGACATCGGCGCCGGACTGCTGATCGGCGCGATATGGGGCTCGTCGATCCTGGTGGGAATCTCCCCCGCCAACACCTCGGTCAGCTGGCAGGGGCACCTCTTCGGGCTGGCGGCGGGTGTGGCGGCGGCGTTCGTCTTCCGCCGCCCCGCGCGCGGCCGGGCCACAGCGACGTCCGCGCGGCCGCTCATACCGTAGAGCGCGGCCGCTCATACCGTAGAGCGCGGACGGAGCCGGTGTGTCCGGGTCAGCCCTCGCCCTGGCCGGCGCTGCCCATCGGGCCGACCTTCACCTGGGAGCCGGAGCCGTCCGTGACGGGCAGCGTGGCGGCGCCCGGCCAGTCGAGGGTGACCGACTTCGTCTCGTCCGGCGGGGTCACCACCAGCCCGGTGACGCGGACGCCGGAGCCGCCCGACTCGTTGACCGGGTAGCTGATGCCGAAGTACACCGACTTCCCGTCCTTGAGGGTCATCGGGGTGGACTTCTCACCGGTGCGCTCCGCGGACAGCGACCCCGAGCTGGTCTTCAGGTCGACACCCGCGTACCCGGACAGCACACAGTCCCGGCCGCCGCCGTTCTTCAGCTGCACCGCCACGGTCCCCTCGGTGTCGCCGCCGACGGTGCTGTCGCTCGCCGTGATCTCCAGCTCGTCGGTGCGGCACTTGCCGACCTTGCCGTTCACGTCGGAGCCGGTCCCGGCGGCCGTACCCTGCCCACCCGACCCCTTCCCGTCGGAGTCCTTCCCGGCGCCCTGATCCGCACCGCCCGAACCCGAACCGCCGCTCGCGGAAGCCGCGCCGGACGCGGCCGGCGGGGCGCCCTGCCCCGGGTCGTCCTCGCCGTTCTGACAGGCCGTGAGCGAGAGACCTGCGGCGACGGCCAGGGCTGCGAAGGTGAGCTTGCGTACGCGCATCATTTCGTCCTCAGGATCGGTGGGAGGTGACGGCTGCTCGGTACGAGCGAGCGTTCCTGATCACCAAGAGCCACCCCGCCGGGCGACGCGTTCCGCCCGGCCATCCTCTAATACAGCCCTAGGACATCCCTGTTACACACGCCGCCGGACACGGTTGCGCGCGCCGCCGGACACACCCGGAACCGGCTCAGACCGTCAGACCCCGCACCAGCAGATCCAGCAGCGCGCAGGCGAAGAGCGCGATCCCGATGAACCCGTTGACCGAGAAGAACGCCCGGTTCAGCCGGGACAGATCGTGCGGCCGCACCACCCGGTGCTCGTACACGAACGCGACGGCGACGATCGCCATGCCGATCCAGTAGAAGAGCCCCGCCCCCGTGGCCAGCCCGAACCAGACCAGCAGCCCGGTCGTCACCGCGTGGCAGACCCGGGCGCCCCACAGCGCGGCCGGAATGCCGAACCGGGCCGGCACCGAGCGCACCCCGTGCGCCCGGTCCGCCTGGACGTCCTGGCAGCCGAAGATCAGGTCGAAGCCGCCGATCCAGATCCCGACCGCGAGGCCGAGGATCACCGCGTCCCACGACCAGCTGCCGGTCACCGCCAGCCAGGCGCCGATCGGCCCTATGGCCTGCGCGAGACCGAGGATGGCGTGCGGGTAGTGGGTGAACCGCTTGCCGTACGGATAGACCACCATCGGCACGACGGCGACCGGGGCGAGCGCCAGGCAGAGCGGGTTCAGCAGCGCGGCCGCGCCGAGGAAGACGATGACGGCGACGAGCGCCCCCGTCCACGCGGACTTCACCGAGACCGCCCCGGTGACCAGCTCCCGGCTCGCGGTGCGCGGGTTCCGGGCGTCGATCTCCCGGTCGATGATCCGGTTGCAGGCCATCGCGAAGGTCCGCAGCCCCACCATCGCGATGGTGACGAGCAGCAGCGTGGCCCAGTCGATGGACCCGTCCGCCTGGAACATCGCGGTCAGGGCGGCGATGTACGCGAAGGGCAGCGCGAAGACCGAGTGCTCGATCATGACGAGCCGCAGGAACGCCTTGACCTTGCCGGTCGGTCGTACGGGCCCGGAGCCCAGTGCTGCTTCGGCGGCGCTCACAGTCCGTATTCCTTCCACCGGCGGTCGACCTTCGCCGCCGTCTCCGGGTCGGACTCGACCATGTCCGGCCAGCCTCCGTCCCGGGTGTAGCCCTCCTCGGGCCACTTCTTCGTCGCGTCGATGCCCGCCTTGCCGCCCCAGAACTGCTGGTAGGAGGCGTGGTCGAGATGGTCGACCGGCCCCTCGGTGACGGTCAGGTCCCGCGCGTAGTCCGTGTTGCCGAGCGCCCGCCAGGCCACCTCGTGCAGATCGTGGACGTCGCAGTCGGAGTCCACGACCACGATCAGCTTGGTCAGCGACATCATGTGCGCGCCCCAGATGGCGCTCATCACCTTCTGGGCGTGCTTCGGGTACTTCTTGTCGATCGAGACGATCGCACAGTTGTGGAAGCCGCCCGCCTCGGGCAGGTGGTAGTCCACGATGTCCGGCACGATGATCTTGAGGAGCGGCAGGAAGAACCGCTCGGTGGCCCGCCCCAGCGGCCCGTCCTCGGTCGGCGGCCGGCCCACCACGATCGACTGGAGCAGCGGACGCTTCCGCATGGTCACGCAGTCGATGGTCAGCGCGGGGAACGGTTCCTGCGGCGTGTAGAAGCCGGTGTGGTCGCCGAACGGGCCCTCGGGAAGCATCTCCCCGGGCTCCAGCCACCCCTCGATGACGACCTCGGCCTGTGCCGGGACCTGGAGCGGCACGGTCTTGCAGTCGACCATCTCGATCCGCTTGCCCTGGATGAACCCGGCGAAGAGGTACTCGTCGATGTCCCCGGGCAGCGGCGCGGTGGAGGCGTACGTCACCGCGGGCGGCGCGCCGAAGGCGATGGCGACCGGCAGCCGCTCGCCCCGCTTGGCGGCGACCTGGTAGTGGTTGCGGCTGTCCTTGTGGATCTGCCAGTGCATCCCGATGGTGCGGCGGTCGTGCCGCTGGAGCCGGTAAAGCCCCAGGTTCCGTACGCCGGTCTCCGGGTGCTTGGTGTGGGTGAGGCCCAGGTTGAAGAAGGAGCCGCCGTCCTCGGGCCAGGTGAAGAGCGCGGGCAGCCGGTCCAGGTCCACGTCGTCGCCGGTGAGTACGACCTCCTGCACCGGGGCGCTCTCCTGCTTCACCTTCTTCGGCGGCACGTGCACCATCGAGCCGAGCTTCCCGAAGGCTTCCCGCACCCCGACGAAGCCGTGCGGCAGCTCCGGCTTGAGCAGCCCGCCGATCTTGTCGCTGATGTCGGCGTAGGACTTCAGGCCGAGCGCCTTGAGCAGCCGCCGGTCGGTCCCGAAGACGTTCATGGCCAGGGGCATCGAGGACCCCTTGACGTTCTCGAAGAGCAGCGCGGGGCCACCCGCCTTGTTCACCCGGTCGACGATCTCACCGACCTCCAGGTAGGGGTCGACCTCGGCCTTGATGCGCTTGAGCTCGCCCTCGCGCTCCAGGGCCCGGAGGAGGGAACGAAGATCGTCGTAAGCCATGCCGTCCAGTTTGTCATCACCGTCGCCGATCACCCCGGGGGGCCCACCCCGGCCGGTCCGGCACGACACGACGCGGCCCCACCGTGCGAGCCGCGTCACGTCGCGGCGTTCACGGCCCGTGCACGTCTCCGGCCTCCGTGCCCCGACCCGTCGACCGGACCTGCTGAAGTCGCCCACCCCTGCTCTCGGCGATGCGCAACGCATCAGTCAGGCATTCGGCCGATCGGACAGCGGTGAACCGGAGTTCCGTCACCGTCGCCCCGTCGGCGGCAATGATCGGTCTGGCGCAGTCGAGGACCTCGGCCCCCATGCCGAGCTGCACGACTTCCATCTGGTCCGCGACGCGCGACACATACCCATGGCCGTCCGTACGCAGGTAGCACGGTCCGCCGTCCGGCCTGGCCCAGGGAAGTAACCGGGCACAGGTGGCATCGAGTTGCTCTGAGGAGCTCATGAAGCCGAGACTGGACCGGTTGACCGGTCCAGTCAAGTCATTCAGGACTGCTTCCACCCATCGGGTAGCTGTCGACCTGCTCCCACAGGTGCGCCGGAGTCACACCCTCCTCGCACACCAGCACGCGCCCGTCGCTGTCGGTCGCCACGTGGAGGACGACCGCGACGGCGGCCGGCAGCGTGAGACCCAGCTGCCCTGCCTCGTCCTCGGTGGCGAGGCGTACCGAGAGCACGTCCGTCCCCCGGGCCGGGAACCGGCCGAGCGTCCGGGCGACATAGTGCGTGGTCCCTTCCGCGATCGGACCCTTCTGGGCGAGCCTGGGGCAGGCGTCGGCCACCTCCTCCGGGAACCACGCGGCGACCAGGGAGAGCGGCGTGCCGTCGTCGAGCAGCATCAGCCGGTCACGACGAAGGGCGACAGCGTCACTCCCCAGCCCGAGGGCCTCGGCCACTCTCACCGACGGCTTCTCCCTGCCGGGTGTACCAAGACGCCGGAACGGGCTGCCACCGGATACGCGGGCCGAGCCGGCGGTCCGCCGCCCCGCCGGGCGGGCCACGGGGGTCTCGACGACCGTGAAGCCCGAGCCCTGCCGGGCCACGACGAGTCCGTCCCCGCGCAGGACGTCCATCGCCTTGATGACAGTGGCCCGCGACACCGACCACTGCTCGCACAGGTCGCGCCCGGACGGAAGGAGTTCCCCCGGGCCGAACTCCCCGTCCGAGATCCTGACGCGCAGGGACTCGGCGATCTGCTCGTACTTGAGTAGCGGCACAGCGGCCTCCTGGTGACTGGACTGGTCAACCGGTTACGTTAGCCGAGAGGCACTCAGGGCCCTCGACCGCGAACGGGACGGGCATTCATGACAGCTCACCGAGTACCGCAAGTGATCATCGACTTCTACACCTCGGCCATCAACGAGGCGGACCGGCTGTCCGTACCCGCCGACGGCGTACTGGAGATGGTCCGCACCCAGGAGCTCCTGCGCCGCCACCTCCCGCCCGCACCGGCATCCGTGCTCGATGTCGGCGGCGGTCCCGGAACCCACGCCCGCTGGCTCTCCGAGGACGGCTACCGGGTACACCTCGTCGACCCGGTGCCGCGTCACATCGCGGAGGCCGAGAGCGCCGGGTGCAGTGTCGAGCTGGGGGACGCGCGCGAGCTGACCGCACAGGACGACTCGTACGACGCGGTCCTGCTCCTCGGGCCGCTCTACCACCTCGTCGACCCCGCCGACCGGCGGGCCGCCCTCGCGGAGGCCCGCCGGGTGGTCCGGCCGGGCGGGCTGGTCGCCGCGGCGGGCATCAACCGGTACGCCTCGCTGTTCGAGCACACCGCCCTCGCGCACCTCGACCGCCCGTCCCTCCAGGACGGCATCGGCCGCATCCTGGCCACCGGTTCGCACGACGGCAGGAAGGGGTTCACCGAGGCGCACTTCCACACCGGCCCCGAGCTGGAGGCCGAAATGCGCGAGGCGGGCCTCGCCGACACCCGGGTGTACGGCGTCGAGGGCCCCTCCTGGGCTCTGCTGAAAGCGACCGAACAGCACACCGGGGAGTCCCTCGTCGAATCGCGGATGTTCGCCTCCGCCCTGGCCGCTGCCCGGATGGCGGAGGCGTACCCCGATCTGTTGGCCGCAGGATCCCACCTGCTAGCCGTGGGTCGTCATTGACACCGGTTACCCTGGGCCCGAACCGGGGCGGGACAAGCCCCGCCAACTCTCCGCAGGGGGACCTTTCCATCATGTTCCGGGCCCTGATCTATCTCCTGCCTCTGGCGCTGACGATCTACGCGTTCATCGACTGCCTGAACACGCCCGAGGACGAGGCCAAGCACCTGCCGAAGATCGCCTGGGTCTTCATCATCCTGCTGTTCTGGATCGTCGGCCCGATCGTCTGGCTCGCCGCGGGCAAGATGCGCCAGGCGCCCGCCGGGGGCCGTACGCCGTCCGAATGGCACCGCAACCACCGTTCGCAGTGGGTGGCGCCGGACGACAATCCGGAGTTCCTGAACGCGCTCAAGGACGAGAACAAGAAGGACGAGTCGCTCCTCAAGGACTGGGAGGCGGACCTGCGCCGCCGCGAGGAGGAGCTGAAGCGCCGCGAGAACGGCGAGAGCCCGAGCGCCTCCGGCGAGTAGCTCCCCCGACGATGGACGACACGACGATGCTCGCCACCGCCCTCGCCGAGGCCCGTACGGGTCTGGCCGAGGGCGGTGTTCCTATCGGTGCTGCCCTGTACGGGGCGGACGGCGCCCTGCTCGGCCGTGGTCACAACCGCCGTGTCCAGGACGGCGATCCGTCGCTGCACGCGGAGACCGCCGCGTTCCGCGCCGCCGGGCGGCAGCGTTCGTACCGCGGTACGACGATGGTGACGACGCTCTCCCCGTGCTGGTACTGCAGTGGGCTCGTGCGGCAGTTCGGGATCTCGCGGGTGGTGATCGGCGAGGCGCGCACGTTCAGCGGCGGGCACGACTGGCTGGCCCGGCACGGGGTGGAGATCGTGCTGCTCGACGACGCCGAATGCGTCGCGCTCATGCGGGAGTTCGTGCGCGACCACCCCGACCTCTGGAACGAGGACATCGGCGCCGGCTGACGCCCGGCCGCACACTCCCCCCGGAACGTTCGAAAATCCCCTCCACTCCCCAACACCCGGGCGATACGCTCGTGTTGACGGTGTGACAGATCGGATGGAGCTTCGACGCTGGGGGTGCTGTGGAGAGAGAGCTGTACGGACGCGAGGCGATCTTCGACGACGACGGACTTGCCGCGCGCCTGACCGGCCTCACTCCGTACGGCTCCGTCCGGGTCGGCTACGAGCACCGCGACGATCCGCCGGTCGCCGTGCTGACCGGTGGCCGCGGCAT
Source organism: Streptomyces sp. NPDC127117 (assembly GCF_042677325.1). Lineage (NCBI taxonomy): Bacteria > Bacillati > Actinomycetota > Actinomycetes > Kitasatosporales > Streptomycetaceae > Streptomyces > Streptomyces sp. NPDC127117. The sequence continues at coordinate 69,760 of NZ_JBHXTM010000027.1, read as the reverse complement.
GGGCAAGACGGCCGTCCTCAAACAACTGCGCCATCTGTACCGGGAGATCACCCCGGTCGCCCTGGTCGACTGCGAGGCCGTCGTGGCCCCCGACGACGCGGGGCCCGCCTGGACCCCGGTCACCGGGGCACTGCCCGAGCTCGCCACCCAGCTGACGGCGAGGGTGCGGGCCGCCCGTCCGGTGCAGTTCCCCCGGCTGAGCCTCGGGCTGGTGGCGGTCGCCTCCATCTCCTGGACCCGCGAGGACGAGACCCGGGCGCGGCGCGATCTCCAGTCGCTCGGCCCGATGCTGGCGACCGTGGACGGCCGCGGGGACGCGGCGACCGGCTGGGTCACCAAGGTGCTGACGAAGCTGGCCGCCAGCGCCTTCGACTCGGTGGCCCCGATGGCCGGAATGGTCGCGGAGGCCACGGTCGAGACGGTCCTGGAGGAATCCTTCAACCGCTTCCAGCGGCGTTCGGCCGACTGGTACGGAAGCTATCCGCACGCGGGCGGCAACGGCCGGATCGGGCTGCGGCAGCTGGCGGTCGACTTCGAGCGCGGCGGCGATCTGCGCCGCCGCGCCGAGGACCATCTGGTGCTCGCGCTGGCCGCGGACCTGGTCGCGGCGTACGGGGGCCTGGCCTGGGGCGCCCGCCGAGGCCGGCCTGCGCTGCTCGTCGACAACGCGCACACCCCGCTGGGCCGGCAGCTGGTGGAGCCGCTGCTGCGGCAGCGGGCCGCCGGGGTGCTCGACCGGATCGCGGTGTTCGCCTCCTCCCGGGTCCGGGACCACGAGGGGCTGAGCCATGCGGTGCGCGTACGGCTGCCCGAGGTGGCGCACGCCTCGCACTGGTCCAGGGGTACGGGGGTGACGGCCGGGATCCTGGCCGTGGAGCTGACGCCGCTGGGCCCGGAGCAGGTGCGCTCCGCCTTCGACCGGCACGACCGGGCGGGCCGTATCCCGGCCGGGCTGGCCCGCGGGGTGCACCGGCTGACGGGCGGGCGTCCGCTGGCGGTGGAGCTGCTGGCGCTGGCGGCGGGCGAGGCGCCGGAGCCCGCCTCGCTGGTGCCGGGATCGCTGCTCGACTGCACGGTGGAGGTGCGCGAGGACCGGGCACCGGCCCAGGTCGCCGACGAGCTGCTGGCCCGGTTGCTGCCGGGGTCCGGGCAGCGGCTGGAGTTCCTGAGCGTGCTGGCCGCCGCGCATGGCGAGGAATCGGCGCGGCTGCTGGCGGAGAGCCGGCTGGGCCGGGGTTCGCCGGACGGCGATGTGGCGCTGCGGATGCGGGACGTGCTGCGGGCGGACGACTGGCCGGTCGGGCCCGGCCACTTCGTCGCCGATCCGCTGCTGCGCGCGTTGCTGCTGCACCGGCTGCGGTTCCAGGACGGCGACCATCCCTCGTACGCGGTGTGGCAGGCGGTCCACGCCTCGCTGCGCGGGGCGTACGGGCCGGGCGGGCGCCGCCCGAGCGTCCCGCATCTGCTGCACCAGAAGCTGGTGCTGGGCGACGCGGAGGCGTGCGTGGGGCATCTGCGGCTGCGGTTCGAGGAACCGGACGTACGGGCGTGGCTCGAATCGCTGCGCTTCATCGCCTCGGCGCCGTACCCCCGCGTCCGCGGGTCCGTCGGCCCCGATCCGCGGCGCGCGGTCGCGCTCGGCCGGGCGGACAACGCGGCGCCGAGGGGGCTCGAACCGTCGGCCGCGGAGCTCCATGTGCTGCTGCGCCGACTGTTGCACGGCATCTGGCTGCTGTCCGATCCGCTGGCCCTGCCGGACGAAGAGGTGATCGACAAGATGGCGCACGAACTGCGGCAACTGTCCGGCAGGCATCCGACGGGCAACAGCGTGCTGTGGGACGCGGCGACGCACTGGCCCCGGGACATCAGGGCCTGGCGTCCGCTGTCCATGCCACCGGGCGGGCCGGTCACGGACCGCGGCGGGCGGCCGCGGGGGGATGGTGGCCCGCATGCGTAATCCACTGCGCTACCGCCTCTGGTACACGACACGGCAGAAGGTCGTCACCTCGGTGGTGGCCGGTGCCCTGGTGATCACCTCCGGCTGGTACGGCATCGGCCGGCTGACCGCCCCCGAGGACCGTTCCTGCGCGAAGGGGGTCGAACGGCCGCAGGGCAGCGACGAGTGCGTCGGTGTCTCCGGCGACGGTTTCGACTTCGGGCGGTCGAAGCTGACCGAGGTCGCCGCGGCCATCGCCCGGGAGAACGCCACCCTGAAGTCCGGCCGGTACGCGACGATCGCGCTGCTGCTGCCGCTGACGTCGACGGACGGGGCGATGCAGACCAAGATGCAGCGGGAGCTGCAGGGCGCGTTCGCCGCGCAGTACCGGGCCAACCACCTCGCCAACGAGCAGGTGCCGAAGATCCGGCTGGTGCTCGCCAACACCGGGAAGAACAACCTGCTGTGGCGGCCGACGGTGGACCGGCTGAAGAAGATGACCGGGGCCCCGGACAACCTGCGGGCCGTCTCGGGCGTCGCCACCAGCAGTACCCAGGTCAAGTCGGCGGTCAAGGAGCTGACCGCCGCGCACATCGCGGTCGTCGGCACCACGATCACGGCCGACGACATCGCCAACGGGCCGAAGGGCGATCCGTTCCCCGGTCTGGCCCGGGTCTCGCCGACCAACCGGGACGAGGCCCGCGCCCTGGCCCGCTTCGGGCAGGTCAAGGCCGCCAAGGCGCTGCTGGTGCAGGACACCCGTACCGGGGACCACTACACGGACACCCTGCGGGCGGCCTTCACCGAGCTGGTCAAGGGCACCCGGTACCAGCCGGAGCTGTACACCTCGCGCGGCGACCCCAACGACGAGGGCACCACGGCCAACACCTTCCAGCAGATCACGCACCTGATCTGCGACACGGACGCGGAGACGGTGTTCTTCGCCGGACGCCACGTCCAGCTGCGGCAGTTCATCAACGCGCTCGGGGCCCGCGGCTGCCAGAGCCGCGCGTTCACGATCCTGACCGGCGACGAGGGCTCGTACCTCGGCAGCGACAAGAAGCTCGACCGGAGCGCACTGCGCCGGAAGGTGACCGTCCGCTACGCCTCGCTGGCGCACCCGGACACCTGGGCGGCCGGGAAGAAGGGCGGGCGGGCGACGGGCGGTTCCCCGGCGGACTACCGGGACTTCCTGGAGCTGCTGGCCACGGTGTCGAAGGCGCCGGCCGGACCGATCGGCCCGACCGACCACCGAGCGCTGACCGACGGTCAGGTCATCGTCGCGCACGACGCGATGGCCCTGGCGGTGCACGCCGTCCGGCAGGCGACCGGGGAGGACAGCCGGCTGCCGCAGCTCGCGGACGTGGGCGAGCAGTGGCCTCGGGTGAAGAGCTCGCTGAAGGTGTCGGGAGCCGGAGGCTGGATCTGTCTGGACAACCACGGCAACCCGTACAACAAGGCGGTTCCGGTGGTGGAGCTGGCGCCCGAGGACGCCGGTCAGCGGTTCGTGGCGATCGCCTGGCCGGAGGGCGGGCCGCCGGACCCGAAGTGCCTGCCGCCGGCCTCGGCGCCGTGACCGGTCAGCGCTCGGCCGCCGCGTACTGCTCGCGCAGCCCGGCCCACCGGACCGGGGTCCACTTCGACCAGTCGGCGGGGTATCCGTCGAGCGCGTCCACCAGGTAGCGGAAGTGGTCGTGCCAGCCGGCCAGGCAGTCCAGGCGCAGTTCGTCGTCGCCCCGGAACTCGTTGGTGAACCTCAGCAGCACATGGTCACCGCGCGGTGGCTCCAGGTGGAAGCGGATGCGGCCGTGGAGCCCTTCGAGGGTGTACTCGGCGACCCGTTCGACATCCCAGGCGGTGACGGTGCCGGAGGCGACCGTGGCCTGCCCGTCCCGGTCGGTGTTGAGCCAGCGCAGCGTGATCGCCCCGCCCATCCGCGGCTCGAAGGGGTCGGCGGCGGCCAGCCAGCCGCGCAGTCCCCCGGAACTGGCAACGGCTGCCCACACCCGTGGGACGGGGTGGGGCAGCCGTAGCGTGAACCTCAGGGTGTGCAGGTCACCGTGGGTCTCGCCGGTACCGGGCTCGATGACGTCGGTCGCATCGGTCATGGTTCCAGCGTGGCCCGGTGGTGCGGGATCCGCACCCGTACGGGACCGGGTCAGACGCCGGCGTAGGAGTGCTTGCCGGTGACGAAGATGTTCACGCCGTAGTAGTTGAAGAGCCAGCAGCCGAAGGCGATCAGCGCCAGGTAGGCGGCCTTGCGGCCCTTCCAGCCGGCGGTGGCGCGGGCGTGCAGGTAGCAGGCGTAGGCGACCCAGGTGATGAAGGACCAGACCTCCTTGGGATCCCAGCCCCAGTAGCGGCCCCAGGCGTCGCCCGCCCAGATGGCGCCCGCGATGATCGTGAACGTCCACAGCGGGAAGACGGCCGCGTTGATCCGGTACGAGAACTTGTCGAGCGAGGCGGCCGAGGGCAGCCGGGAGAGCACGGACTGCGCGAACGAGCCGGGCTGTACGCCCTTGGCGAGCTTGTTCTCGTAGCTGTCCCGGAAGAGGTACATCAGGGTGCCGACGCCGCCGATGTAGAAGACGGCGCCGCACAGGATGGCGGTCGACACGTGGATCCACAGCCAGTACGAGTGCAGCGCGGGCACCAGCTGGTCGCTGTCGGTGTAGAGCCAGGTGGTCGCGATGCCGAGGTCCAGCAGGACGGTGGTGACCAGGAGCAGCCCCATCCAGCGGACGTTCTTCTTCAGCCCGAGCAGTACCAGGTACGCGCCGACCGCCACCGTGGAGAAGGTGATGGAGAACTCGTACATGTTGCCCCAGGGGGCACGCTGCACGGACAGTGCGCGGGCGATGACTCCGCCGGCCTCGACGAGGAAGGCGAGCACGGTCATGGAGACCGCCATCCGCCCGTAGAGGTCGCCCTTGAACGTGCCGCCGGCCGCGCCGGGCCCGTCCGGCACGTCGCGGGTACCGGCCGCCGCACGCGTGATGATCTTCGGGCGGTCCAGCACGGCGGTGCCGCCGCCCTGCTGCGCGGCCTGCACCTTCACCGAGCCGGCGGCGCCCGCGCCCTCGGCGCCGGTCAGCGCGGCGGCGGTGCGGCCGACCTTGCTGCGGCTGCCGAACACCCATTCCGCGATGTAGGCGAAGAAGGCCAGGGTGTAGACGGCCATCGACGAATAGATCAGCACATTGCTGGTGTGCGCCAGGTTCTCGTTGGTTGCGGCGGCGAGATTCACTTCTCAGCCCCTTCGGCAGGTTCTTCGGAGGATTCTTCGACGGAGTCGGAATCGGGTTCGGGGGATGAATCGGGCTCGGCGCCGGGTCCGGCGTCGGCCTTGGGGGGTGCCGATTCGATGAGCGTGACCGCGAGGTCGGCCAGCTCCTCGGGAAGCTTCGCGGACTCGCTGCGGCCGAGACCCGCCATTTCGACGACCGTGACGCCGTCCGCGCCGCGTACCGCCCGCACCCAGACCCGGCGCCGCTGGATGAACAGCGAGCCCGCGAGTCCGGCGATCGCGGCGACGGCCCCGGTGAGCGCCCAGCCGCTGGCCGGCTGCTCCGTGATCTGGAAGCTGGCCCACTCCTGGATGCCCTCGAAGGTGATGGAGCCCGCGCCGTCGGGCAGCTTCATCGTCTCGCCGACCAGCAGCCGCTGTTTGAGCTGCTTGCCCTCGGCGTCCTTGAACTCCGTCATCTTGGACTTGTCCAGCTGGTACACGTTCTGCGCCAGCCCGGAGTCGGGGCCGAGGTAGCCGTGGAAGCCGTTGAGTGCCAGGACGGGCATGTCGGCGGCCGGGAACTGCGAGAACATCGTGCCCTTGCCGTTGCCCGCGAAGGTCGGCACGAAGAACGCCTGGAAGCCCAGCTGGGTCTTCTTGCCGTTCTTGTCGCGGTAGCCGTCGAAGACCTTGATCGCGCCGGACGAGGTGACGTTGTTGTCGATGGGCAGCAGCGGCACCGCGCTCCGGTAGACCTCCTTGCCCCTGCCGTCCTTGACGGAGACGACCGGCGCGTAGCCGTGCGCGTTGAGATAGACCTTGGTGCCGTCGATGACGAGGGGCTCGTTGACCCTGATGACGCTCTTCTGCGGCTTGCCGTACGCGCCCTTCTCGTACGTCACATGGGCCTCGTAGGTCCTGGGCGTACCTCTCTGGGGGCCGCTGCGCTCGTACGTGCCGGTGAACTTGTCGAGCTTGAAGCTGAACGGGACGAACGAGTCGTAGTCGAACAGCGAACCGGACTTGAAGTTGTCGTACTGGGTGAGCGTGTTGGAGAAGCCGTCGCCCTCGACGACCAGCTTGCCGCCCTCGGACTTGAAGAGCTGCCCGCAGGCGAACGCCACCAGCATCACGATCAGGGCGATGTGGAAGACCAGGTTCCCGGCCTCGCGCAGATAGCCCTTCTCCGCGGCGACCGCGTCGCCCGCGGTGTGCGCGCGGTAGCGCCGCCTCCTCATCATCGCGAGCGCGGCCTCGCGGACCTGCTCGGGCTCGGCCTCGGTGCGCCAGGTGGTGTACGCGGGCAGCCTGGTCAGGCGCTTGGGGGCGCCCGGCGGCCGGCTGCGCAGCTGGCCGACGAACTGGCCGGTGCGCGGCACGATGCAGCCGATGAGCGAGACGAACAGCAGGATGTAGATCGCGGAGAACCACACCGAGCTGTAGACGTCGAAGAACTGGAGCTTCTCGTAGATCGGCGAGACGGTGGTGTGGGCCTTCTTGAAGGTCTCCACCTTCATCTCGTCCACACTGTTCTGCGGGATCAGCGAGCCGGGGATGGCGCCGAGCGACAGCAGGAACAGCAGGATCAGCGCGACCCGCATCGAGGTGAGCTGCCGCCAGAACCAGCGGGCCCAGCCGATGACGCCCATCGCCGGGAGTCCGGCCGAGCTCTCCTCGCTCGGGGCGGTGGAGAGCCGGGAGCCGGCCGCGCCCAGCTCGCGGGCGTTCTCCCGGTCCCGCTCGTCCCTGGCCTCCCGCTCCGCGGCGGGGGGGTTGGACTTGGTGTTGCTCATGGAACTCAGATCCCCACCGTGAAGCCGTTGGACCAGCCCTGCAATTGCTGCATCATCGTGCCCCACACGCCGGTCAGCAGGAGGAGACCGGTCGCGATCATCATGACGCCGCCGATGCGCATGACCCACACGTAATGCCGCTTGACCCAGCCGAACGCGCCGAGCGCCTTGCGGAAGGCGACGGCGGCGAGCACGAAGGGGACACCGAGGCCGAGGCAGTACGCCACGGTCAGTATCGCGCCGCGCCCGGCGGTGCCCTGGTCCACGGCGAGGATGCTCACCGAGCTGAGTGTCGGGCCCAGGCACGGAGTCCAGCCGATTCCGAAGAGGGCGCCCAGCACGGGTGCGCCCGCCAGCCCGGTCACCGGCCTCTTGTGGATACGGAACTCACGCTGCGTCATCCACGGCATCAGCCCCATGAAGAAGATCCCCATCAGGATCATCAGCACGCCGAGAACCTTGGTGAGCAGCTCGCTGTGCGCCTGGAGCGTCTGGCCGAAGAAGCCGAAGAGCGCGCCGCCGGAGACGAACACGGCGGTGAAGCCGAGCACGAAGAGGGAGGCGCCCGCGACCATGCGCCCTCGCTTGGCCTGCGCCAGGTCGGTGCCGCTGACCCCGGTGACGTAACTGAGGTAACCGGGGACGAGCGGCAGGACGCACGGCGAGAAGAACGAGACGAGTCCGGCGAGTACGGCGAGGGGCAGGGCGACCAGAAGGGCCCCGCTCATCACGGTCTCGTTCTGGCCGGCGACGGCGAGGGCGATCACCTGATCACTTCTCCGCCATCAGCGGGTCGATCATCTTGTGCAGCTGGTCGGAGTCGAGCGCGGCCAGCGAACGGGCGGCGATCTTCCCGTCCCGGTCCAGCACCACGGTCGACGGAATGGCCTGCGGACGCAGCGTGCCCTTGGGGAAGCGCAGCATGAGCTTGCCGGTCGGGTCGTAGAGGCTCGGGTACGGGACTCCGTAGTCCTTCTCGAAGCTCACCGCGGGGCCCTTCTGGGCGTCCCGGGTGTTGATCCCGACGAACTGGATGTCCTTGCCCTTCATCTCCCGCGCGACCCGCGAGAAGTACTGGGCCTCAAGGCGGCAGGGCCCGCACCAGGAGCCCCACATGTTCAGCACGACGACCTTGCCCTTGTAGGAGGCGACGTCGAGCTGCTTGCCGTCGAGGGTCTCGCCCTCCAGCTTCGGGGCGGGCTTGCGGTCGCCCTTTTCGACGGTGGAGATGCCGCCACTGCCCGTGACGAAGTTCGTGTTGCCACCGCCTCCGGCCTTGTTGCCGTCCCCGCCGCACGCGGTCAGCGTGAGGGCGAGGGCGGCGGCCGCAGCGGGGGCGGCGAGCAGGGTGAAGCGGCGTCGGGGTGCGCGGCCATAGCTCATGTGAAAAGTTTCGCATGGCGGTTCCGGCGATCTCGGGCACCCCCCTCGGTGCCCGTAAAGCCCGTTGTCAGGCTTGTTTAAAGAAGGTGTTCCAGCCGCCTTCGGGCGACTGGCCGACCTGCAGTGTGCGGAGCTTGTCGAGCACGGCCGGAGTCTGGACGTCGAGCCAGTCGACGAACTGCCGGAAGGAGACGAGGCGCACATCCGGCTTCCCCGCGATTTTCTTGAGCACTTCCTCGACGGCGTCCATGTAGATGCCGCCGTTCCACTCCTCGAAGTGGTTTCCGATGTAGAAGGGCGCGCGATTCGACGAGTACGCGCGGTTGAAACCGGCGAGGTACGACTGGGTGGCCTGCTCACGCCATTCGGGATAGCGCGAGGGCATGCCCTTGGTCGAATTCAACGACTGGTTGGCGAGGATGTTGTAGTCCATCGAGAGGACCTCGAAGCTGTGCCCCGGGAACGGCATCGCCTGGAGTGGCAGGTCCCAGACACCCTCCCGCTTCTTGGGCCAGACCTGGGTGCCGCCGGGCGAGCTGGCGTCGTAGCGCCAGCCGAGCTTGCTCGCCGTGGGCAGCAGATTCTCCTGGCCGAGCAGACACGGGGCGCGACCGCCGATGAGTTCCTTGCGGTAGTCGAAAGGCAGCGGATCGAGATCGGTCCAGCCGGTGTTCGTGCGCCATTCGGTGACGAATGAGACCGCCTGATCGATTTCGTTGCGCCACTGCGCGGAGGACCAGTTGGCGACCGATCCGGAACCGCTGCAGAAATGCCCGTTGAAGTGGGTGCCGATCTCGTGTCCGTCGAGCCATGCCTGACGGACGTTCTTCAGCGTCTCCTTGATGTGACCGTCGGTGAGATATCCGATGTCCGAGGCGCCGATGGGGTTGTTGGGCGGCCGGTACATGGACTTCTTCGACTCGGGCAGCAGATAGAGCCCGGACAGGAAGAAGGTCATCGCCGCGTCATGATCCTTGGCGAGTTCCAGAAAGCGCGGGAAGAGTCCGTTGCCGACCTCGCCGGCGCCGTCCCAGGAGAAGATCACGAACTGCGGCGGCGTCTGCCCGGGTTCGAGCGGCACCGGCTTGGCGGGCTGGTGCGGCTGCTTTCCGGTGTCCGCGGTGGAACCGTCCCCGATCTCCCTGACGTCCTTCTTCGCGGGCCCCCGGGTGGCCTCGTCGGCACCCTTCTCCCCCGTGGTCCCCGACCGGCCCGAGTCGGAGGAGCCGAAGGCGCCGCAGCCCGCCACTCCGATCGCGGCAGCGGCCCCCAGCCCGGCTCCGAGCAGACCCCTTCGGCTGATGTCGCGCATGATTACCCCATCTGCGGTCGTTTTGCCTCAAGTCCATACAAACTGGCGAAGGCTTAGATGGCGGAATCAACACGGAGGTTCCGCGAACTAGCACACGATTCTTTACGAGACCAGACCCCGACCATGACCGAACGCATGACCTAGCAGGTGGGGCGGGGCGGGAGCATCGCTCGACCGCCGCCGGAAAAGGCCGATCGCCGGGAAAGGCCGATCGCCGGGAAAGGCCGATCGCCGGACGGGCCGCGGATCGGGCCCGTCCGGCGATCGAGGACAAATCAGTGACCGGGCCACGCGTGGGGCGCTCCACGACAGCGTGCCCCGCCCCACCGGCCTCCGGCCGGCTACGCGCCGAACGCCTTCGACTTCCCCTTCACCGGCTTCGCCCCGGCCAGCAGATGCGCAGGCACCAGGTCCCGGGCCGGCTCCGAGTACCCGACCGACACGATCTTGTCGCCCTGGTACGTGAAGCTGGTCAGCGACGCGAGGGTGCACTGCCGCTTGCGCGGGTCGTGCCACAGCCGCCGCCGCTCGACGAAGCTGCGCACGATCCAGATCGGCAGCTGGTGGCTGACGCACACCGCCTCGTGGCCGCGCGCCGCGTCGCGCGCCGCGTCCAGCGCGCCCATCATCCGTACGACCTGCTCGATGTACGGCTCGCCCCACGACGGCCGGAACGGGTTCGTCAGGTGCTTCCAGTTGTCCGGCTTGCGCAGCGCGCCGTCGCCGACGCCGAAGGTCTTGCCCTCGAAGACGTTGGCGGCCTCGATGAGCCGCCCGTCGGTGGCCAGGTCCAGGCCGTGCGTCTTGGCGATCGGCGTGGCCGTCTCCTGGGCGCGCTCCAGCGGCGAGGCGACGACATGGGTGATGTCGCGGCCGGCCAGGTGCTCGGCGACCCGGTCGGCCATCTGCCGGCCGAGCTCGGAGAGGTGGTAGCCGGGGCGGCGCCCGTAGAGCACGCCCTCCGGGTTGTGCACCTCGCCGTGCCGCATCAGATGGACGACGGTGATGTCCTTGGTGTCCTTGGTGTCCTTGGTGTCCTTGGTGTCCTTGCGGCTTCCGTTCTCGCTCATTCGGTGGCCTCCGAGGCGGCGCGGGCGGCGGCGGGCAGGGCGGCGGCGATGCGCTCGACGGCCTGCGTGTCGTGGGCGGTGGAGACGAACCAGGACTCGAAGGCCGACGGCGGGAGGTAGACGCCCTGCGACAGCAGCGAGTGGAAGAAGGCAGTGAAGCGGAAAGCTTCCTGCTGCTTCGCGTCCTCGTAGTTCCGCACCGGCCGGTCGGTGAAGAAGACGGAGAACATGTTGCTCGCCGCCTGCACCGTGTGCGCCACGCCCTCCTTGGCCAGCGCCTCGCTGACCAGGCCCCGGATCTCCGCGGAGACCGCGTCCACCTTGGCGTACGCCGCGTCGTCGAGCAGTCGCAGCTGGGCGAGACCGGCGGCGGTGGCGATGGGGTTCCCGGAGAGGGTGCCCGCCTGGTAGACGGGGCCGGCCGGGGCGAGGTGCGCCATCACGTCCGCGCGCCCGCCGAACGCCGCGGCCGGGAAGCCGCCGCCCATGACCTTGCCGAAGGTCATCAGGTCGGGCCGCACCCCGTCGACGCCGAACCAGCCGGCCTTCGACGTACGGAAACCGGTCATGACCTCGTCGGAGATGTAGAGCGCGCCGTTGGTCGCGCAGAGCTCCTTGAGCCCGGCGTTGAAGCCGTCCAGCGGCGGTACGACGCCCATGTTGCCCGGCGACGCCTCGGTGATCACACAGGCGATCTCGCCGGGGTGCGCGGCGAACGCCTCGCGGACGGCGTCCAGGTCGTTGTACGGCAGCACGATCGTGTCGCCGGCCTGCGCTCCGGTGACCCCCGGGGTGTCCGGGAGGCCGAAGGTCGCGACCCCGGAACCGGCGGCGGCGAGCAGCGCGTCGACGTGGCCGTGGTAGCAGCCGGCGAACTTCACCACCTTGGCCCGGCCGGTGAATCCGCGGGCCAGGCGGATCGCGGACATGGTCGCCTCGGTGCCGGACGACACCAGTCGCACCTGCTCCACGGGCTCGATCCGGGCCACGATCTCCTCGGCGAGCGCGACCTCGCCCTCACCGGGCGTACCGAACGAGGTGCCGCGGGCGACGGCCTCCTGGACTGCGGCGATGACCTCCGGGTGGGAGTGGCCGAGGATCATCGGCCCCCACGAGCACACGAGGTCGACGTACTCACGGCCGTCGGCGTCGGTGAGGTACGGACCGCTGCCGGACACCATGAAGCGGGGCGTACCGCCCACGGCCCGGAAGGCACGTACGGGAGAGTTCACGCCGCCGGGCGTCACGAGGGACGCGCGGTCGAAAAGCGTCTGCGAAACTGGGGCGTCATAGGGAAAGCTCACACAAGCCATGGTGTCAGAGCCACGGACGGTCTTGCGGACAGGTGTTTCACCGCACGCCCGTGGGGGAGGTCACTGACACGATGATCGGGTTGCGCGGCGGGGGCTGTGTCTCCTAAGTAGTAGTCGGGTGGATGAGATATGCATCGCGGTGGCGGAGTGGGCGAAGGGACCGACGACCTGGGGCCCGAGCCTGCCCGGCGGGGTCGGCACCGGCGTGAGGCGGAGCGCGAGCAAGGCATACGGGCCGGTGGGGCGCAGGGTGGCGGAGCCGGAAGCAGGAGTGGTGGCCGGGTGGGGGTGACCTACAAGTACTTCGGTGCCCCCGACGGGGCCACCGCGGCACGCGTGCCCATTTCGATGCGCCCCGAGGAGCTCGGCGGTGACGAGCTGGGCATGGGCGGCATGTTCACCAAGATCAAGCCCGAGACGGTGGCGGCGATGGTTCTCACCGGAATACAGGGCATACCACTGCACAAGGTCCCGCCGCTCGAACTGGTGGTGCTGCACCCCGACTACGCGGTGGTCAAGCTTCCGATGACGGTCGTCGACCCGCTGCGCGGCGTCGGCGAGGAGTCGGTGGGCGCCGCCGCGTTCATCTGGTCCACGGTCCCGGACCGAGGCGGCCCGCGCGACGCGTTCAACGTCTACCAACTCCTGCACGAGTGGCAGGACTTCTCGCACCGGCTGCATGACGCGGGGCATCAGGCGTACTGCCTGGTGTGGCCCTGATCCTGCCGAGGAGGGCCGGGGGCGCGTGGCCGTCGTGACCTCGGCCCAGGACCTCACCGGGACGGCGCTCGCGGCGACCGGCGGGCGGGGCGTGGGTCTGCTGCTCGACCGCGCCGACGGACAGGGCGAGGGTCCGGCGCTCGACCACGCCGGCGGACAGGGCATCGATCTGCTGCTCGACCACACGGGCGGACAGGGCGCGGGTCTGGCGCTTGACCAAACGGCCAGGCAAGGCGCGGGTCTGGCGCTCGGCCACACGGCCAGGCAAGGCGCGGGTCTGGCGCTCGGCCACACGGCCAGGCAAGGCGCGGGTCTGGCGCTCGGCCACACGGCCGGACAGGGCGTCGATCTGCTGCTCGACCACACGGCCGGACAAAGCACGGATCTGGCGCTCGACCACCCCGACGAACAGGGCGTCGATCTGCTGCTCGACCACACGGCCGGACAAAGCACGGATCTGGCGCTCGACCACGCCGACGGACAGGGCGTGGGTCCGGCGCTCGACCGCGCCGGCGGGCGGACCTTCGCCGACTGCCTTTCCCGTCACTCGGGACTCGGGTCGACGGGCAGCCGGTGAACATCGTCCGGCTCGACGGGGCGCGGGCCCCGATCGGCCCGGACGCCCTGTGCTACCGGCACCTGCGGATCCACGGGGTGTCGTTCGGCCTCGGTCGCCCGGGAGAGCCGGGGCAGGTGATCGCCGGGGGTGTCGTTCGGCCTCGGCCGCCCGGGAGAGCCAGGGCAGGTGATCGCCGGTCTCGCCACCGAGGTCGTACCGGCGGTGGCGGCGGGCCGGGTCCGCCCCGTCGTCGACGGCGTCCAGACGTTCGGCAGGGCCGCGGAAGCGTCGCCCGGCTGCGCGGCCACCAGACGCATGGCGAGATCGTTCTCGGTGCCCCGATGCCGCGCACCGATGCCGTGACGTGCTCGGAAACAGCGGCGCGCGGCTGCGACCTGGCGTCCTCGCCCGCCTCGCAGCCGCGCGTACGGCGCAGAAGGTCAGGCAGCCACGGAGGCGGCCGAGTGCACCTTGCCGAGCACCTCGGTGAGCGCGGTGACGACCTCGGCGTCGTCGGCCGGGTGGGTGTCGGCGAAGCGCGTCACGGAGCCGGGGATGGACAGCTTGACGTCCTCCAGGACCACGGCGCCCGCGATGCCGACGGACTTGCGGGCGTCGTCCTGCGCCCAGACGCCGCCGTACTGGCCGAAGGCGGTGCCGACCACGGCGACCGGCTTGCCGGAGATGGCGCCGGCGCCGTACGGACGGGACAGCCAGTCGATGGCGTTCTTCAGGACGGCCGGCATGGTGCCGTTGTACTCGGGCGAGAAGAGCAGGAACGCGTCGGCCTGCCCCGCCACCTCACGCAGCCGGGCGGCGGCGGCCGGGACGCTTCCCTCGACGTCGATGTCCTCGTTGTAGAAGGGCACCTCGGCCAGGCCCTCGAACAGCTCGATCTCGACGCCCGCGGGGGCGTGCTTGGCGGCGGCTTCGGCGAGCTGACGGTTGTGCGAACCGGCGCGGAGGCTACCGACGAGCGCGAGGATGCGTACAGACATGAAGAACTCCCGGGGAGGCGGAGAGGCAGGAACAACAAGCACACCGAGCGGACGCATCGGTTGCGCCGAGCAGATCGAATCAAGCGGACCGTGGTCCGTTTAAAGTTGTACCACCTAAACGGACCGCGGTCCACTTCTTCTTTCCGGGCGTTACGCTGGGACCATGACCGGCCCCGTTACCCCTCCGACGCCGAGGCTGCCCGAACCGCTGCCCGAACCAGGGGAAGCACGGACGAATCTCCCGCTCGCCCCGATCGACGAACCCCCGCAGCTACGGGCCGACGCGGCACGCAACCGCACGCTCCTGCTCGACGCGGCTTCCCGGCTGCTGGCCGGATGCGGGGCGGCGGACCTGACCATGGAGTCGGTGGCCGCCGCGGCGGGGGTGGGCAAGGGAACCGTCTTCCGGCGCTTCGGCGACCGCGCCGGACTGCTGCTCGCGCTCCTGGACCACCGGGAGAAGCAGCTCCAGGCCGCCTTCCTCTCCGGCCCGCCTCCGCTGGGCCCGGACGCCCCCGCGGCCAAACGGCTGCACGCCTTCGGGCCCGCCGTGCTGCGCCACGAACGCGATCACCACCCGCTGATCCTGGCCAGCCGGACCGATCCGCTGCGCAACTACGCCGTCCCCGCGCTCCGGCTGCGCCTCAACCACCTCGCGATGCTGCTGCGGCAGGCGAAGGTGCCCGGCGATCCGGAGCTGCTCGCCCACACCCTGCTCGCCTCCATCGACACCGCCCTCGTCCACCACCTCACCACCGAGCGCGGCATGCCCCTGGAGCACCTGGAGGAGGCCTGGCACCACCTGGTCACCCGCCTCGGGGCAACCGCCTGAGACCCCTCAGTCCGCCGATGGCACGACGGCCACCGGCGCGGGGCAGTGGTGCAGGACCGCATGGGCGACGTGCCCGATGCGCGGCTGTCCGGGCCTGCGCGGGGTCGCCCGGCGGCCGACGACCACGAGTCCGGCCCCGGCCCCGGCCTCCGACAGCAGCCGGGCGGGCCGCCCGATCCCGGGCTCCTCAGCCACCTCTACGGCCGGGTACCGTTCCCGCCACGGCGCCAGCACGGCCCGCATCGATTCGGCGGCCCGGTCGATCGCCTCGGCCCGCCGGCCCTCGTCGTCACCGATGCCGTGCCCGAAGTAGGGCGGCGGATTCCAGCCGTTGATCACCCGCAACGGCGCCGACCGGACGGCGGCGGCCGCGAAACCGAAGCGGATCGTCTCGTCACCGGGGCTGCTCAGGTCGATGCCGAGCACCACGGCACCGTCACCCGCCTCCGACGCCCCACCGTCACCACCACCGCCCGCTTCCCCGCCCTCGCCGTCGTCGCCACCGCCCGCTTCCCCGCCCTCGCCGTCGTCGCCCTCGCCGTCGTCGCCCGCGTCCTCCTCCTCATCGGCGCGGACGAGGACGACCGGCCGCTCGGTGTGCGCGATGGTTGCCATCGCCACGGACCCCAGCAGGAATCCGGCGAGCGGGCCGAGCCCGGTGCTCCCGAGGGCCAGCAGCTCGCTCTGCTTCGCGGCCTCGCGCAGCACCTCGGGCGGCGAACCGGTGAGCCGGTCGGCGGTGACGTCCAGGCCGGGGTAGCGGCGCCGCAGCTCCTCGGCGGTCTCCTCCGGCACCCGTACGGACCACTGCTCGGGCATTTCGCTGCCGGCCAGGGGCGCGTACGAGAACGGCTGCCACTCCCACGCGCTCACCAGCCGCAGCGGCAGACCCCTCAGCGCCGCCTCACGGGCGCCCCAGTCCGCCGCGGCCATGCTCGCGGGCGTCCCGTTCAGGCCTACGGTCACGGGGACGGTCATGATCCACCTCCGGTGAGCGAAGTTCCGCCGTCGCCCTCCCCTGCTTCCCTTCCACGATCCCCCACCCGGCGGGATCCCGGAAACCCGGACCGCCTCCCGTACCGTCGCGGCGGCACTTGATACATGCTGGAGAGACATCGACAGTTCCCGATCCTCGGGGGTCAGATGTCCGCCCAGACACTCACCGACACGGTGGTCGCCGACCTCGTGGCCGACGCCACCGCCGCACCGTCCATGCACAACGCACAGCCCTGGCTCTTCCGCTACACACGCGGCGACCGCACCCTCGCCCTCCGCGCCGATTTCGAGCGTGCGATGCCGGCGGCCGACCCCACCACCCGCGCCCTGCACGTGGGCTGCGGCGCGGCCCTGCTGAACCTGCGGGTGTCCGCCGCCCACCACGGCCTGGCCGCGGCCACCACTTCGCTGCCCGACCCGTCCGATCCGGCGTTCCTGGCCGCCGTACGCCTCGACCCCGGCCGCGACGCCCCGAACGACCGGGCCGACGAGGCACTCCGTGCCCTCCACCCGGCGATCGCGGACCGGCACACCAGCCGCTACCCGTTCGACGAGCAGCCGATCCCCGACGAGGTCCGCGCACGCCTCGTGAGCGCGGCCCGCACCGAGGGCGCGGACCTCGCGTTCCTGGTCCCGCCGCACCTGGAGACCGTGCTCGACCTGATCCGGGACGCCGAGGGGTACGGCCACGGCGACCCGGCGCGCGAGGCCGAGCAGGAGCACTGGACCCGGTTCACGAAGACCGACGCGCCGGTCGACGGAATCCCCGACTACGCCTTCGGCCCGCGCGACGCCTCCGAGCGGGCGACCAACCGCGATTTCACCGGCGCCGGCGCCCCGGCGGGCCGGGCCCGCGTCCTGTTCGAGCGACGGCCGCAGCTGGCCCTGCTGAGCACCGCGGACGACCGCCCGGCGGACTGGCTCCGCGCAGGTCAGGCGCTGGAGCGCGTCCTGCTCACCGCCACGCTGGACTCGGTGTCCACCTCGTTCGCGACCCAGCCCGTCGAATGGCCGGACCTGCGCTGGGTCCTTCGCGACCCCGTCCACGGCACGGGGAACCCCCAGATGATCATCCGCATGGGATACGGGCCCACCGGCCCGCGGACGCCGCGCCGCCGCCTGGACCGGGTGCTGACGATCGATCCGTAGAGAAGAGAAAGCGGATGCTGACGATCGATCCGTAGAGAGAGGCGGTGGGAGCGATGGGGCTTCCGGTGGTCGTCGGAGTGGACGGCTCGGAGGGCAGCCTGCGGGCCCTGGACTGGGCCGCGGCCGAGGCGTCACGCTCCCGGCTCACCCTGCGCGTCGTGCACGCGTCGCTGTGGGAGCACTACGAGGGCCTGCGGCCCACCATGGACGCCGGGGTACCCGGCGAACAACTCCTCGCCGAGCATCTGGTCGCCTCGGCCCGCGACCGGGTGCGCGATCTCAGGCCCGAGGTGAGCGTGGTGGCCGACGTGCAGCCCGAGGACCCGGTGGCCGCCCTCGTACGGGAGAGCCACGAGGCGTCACTCGTCGTCCTGGGCTCCCGCGGCCGGGGCCGGATCGCCGGGATGCTCCTGGGGTCCGTGGGGCTGGCACTGGCCGGCCGGTCGCACTGCCCGGTCGTGGTGATTCCGGCGAGGCATCCGGGTACACCGCCGAAACCCGGCCACATCGTCGTCGGGATCAGCGATGCCGCCGGTCCGTCGGCCGCCGCCGTCTTCGCCCTGGCCCGGGCCGCTTCGCGACACGGCGAGCTCACCGCCGTACGCGCCTGGCGCCGCCCCGCGCACGCGCTCCTGACCCATCCGCCCCTCCCGGGCACCTCCGCTTCCACCCACCGCCGACAGGCCGAGGAACACCTCGAAGAGGTCCTGAAGGCCCTGGAAACCCTGGAGGCCCGGAAGGAACAGCAGACACACCAGCCACAAGAGACGCAGGGACCACAGGGAACTCCCGGCCAGGCCGGTTCCGGAACCGTCGTCATCCACCGCTCCGTGGCACAGGGCCCGGCCCACCAGGTACTGATCGAAGCCGCCGAGAACGCGGAGCTCCTGGTCGTCGGCGCCCGGCGCAGCAGCGGCTGGCACGGGCTCCAACTGGGCCCGGTCGACCACGCGGTGCTGCACTACTCGCCCTGCCCGGTCGCCATCGTCCCGGACACGTACCAGGGCTGAGGCCGCCGACCGGGCGCCCACCGACCGGCCTTACGGTTCTCCCCGTACCGATGCACTCACGTACGAGTCGACGCACTCACGCACGAGGGGGAGGGCCCGCCCCATGGCCGACGCCGCCGCACGCCTTGTCACCACGCTCGCCGCACCGCTGGACCACGCACGGAGAACGGCGGACGCCCCGCAGCTCCTGCACTGGCCGGACGCACGGCCCGAGTCCGGCGACGGACCGTCGGCGGGCACCCGGCGCCTGCTCGTCCAGCGCGGCGACACCGAACTGATCGCCGTCGACCCCGGCGCCCCGGACGCGGTACCGGTCCGCTTCCCCGCCCCCTGGCCCCGCAGCTTCGGGACCTGCACGGTGTCGCCGGGCGGCGACCTCGCGGTCTTCGCCGGGGTGCACGCGGTGCGCGCGGTGGATCCGACGGGGGCGGTGCGCTGGGAGGTGGCGCACGGCTGCTGGGAGGGCAGCTGCCACACCCTCCACACCACGTACGAGGAGTACGCGGCCGACCGCCGGCATCTGTACGCGGACAGCGGCTCGGCCGTGTTCTCCGCGGACGGAACGCTCGTCTGGGCCCATATCCGCGGCCCCGTCGCCGCCTCGGGCCCCGATCCGGAGGCGCTGGACGAGTGGCTGGTCATCGACGCCGCCGACGGACGGGTGCTCGGCCGGGCGGAGACCGCGACGGTGGCGGCGGGCTCCGACCACGTCCCCCATCCCGACCCCGCCCGGATGGGGCTCTGCGTCGGCGAGGGCCAGGACGGGGTGCCGCTGCGGTGGGGCCGGTGGGACGGCTCGAAGCTCTCCGTCGAGCAGTTCTGCAACGACGAACGGATCCTGACGGGGGTGAGCCCCTCGGGAGACCGCTTCCTGACGGTGACTCACTACGAGGAGACGCTCGGCGTGCACCGGATCGAGGACGGCTCCGTACTCTCCGAACTCGGCACCGAGCACACCGTCCCCCGCCACCCCGGGGCCGATCCCGACGACCGGGACGCCGACGAGACGCTCTGGGACTACGAGTGCGGCTTCCTCGACGAGGAGACCGTCATCGCCGGTACGTCGGAGCGGGACGGGGAGTACGGCGAGCAGCGCCACTGGCTGGTGACCACGGCCGGGGCGCGGATGCGGCTGACGGCGCAGGTCACGTACCCGTTCCCGATATCCGGCGCGCCCACGGCGCTCGGCGACGGCACCTGGTACACGGTGTCGGAGACGGGCGACGCACTGCATGTGTGGAGCCGGTAGACCCCCTCGCACACCCGCGGCCCCGTCCCCGCCCGCTTCCGGCCGCTCCTCCCGCTCATTGGCCGAAGAGAGATCTTCAGCCGGCCCGGCGGACCTGCCGATGCAGAGGAGACCTGCCTTGGTCCCGTGTGCGCGAGGAGGTCTGCCGTGGGCGACGCCCTGCTGGCCCTGTCCATCCCGGTGCTGGTCTTCGCCTGCGGCATCTACGCGGCGTGCGAGCGCTGGTGGCGGCGACGGCGTCCGGCGCCCCCATGTCCGCGCCTGCCGGCCCACCGGGCGGCCCGGCAGGCCGAGAGCGCGATACTGATGGACGCCGAGGGCGTCGTCGACACCGCGTTCACCAGGCTGGACGGCCTCTACGAGGCACCGGGGGCCGAAGCGCCGGACCCCCGTCCTCCGGCCGCCGATGTCAGGCGTCGGGCGGCCGCCAGCCGGGATCCCGGCCGGTCAGCGCCAGCGCCTCGTCGAAGGGGCCAGCCCCGTCCGGTACGGGGTGCGGCTCGCCGAACACCTTCGCCTCCCGGGCCATCGGAGCCATCGCGGCCAGCGCGGGACCGATCTCGTCCAGTACGGACTCGTCCGGGGTGAACTCCTGGCCGGTGGCCCGCGCCAGGTCCCAGGCGTGGACGGTCAGATCGCCCAGCACCATGTGCCCGACGGTCCTGGCCGGAAGCCCCATGGCCCCCGTGGTCCCCTCGTCCGCGCCGGGCACGGCCCAGGCCGCCACCAGCCCGGCCGCCTCCTCGCCGAACCGGGCCCGCCAGTCCCCGGTGACGATGTCCGGCGTCGCTCCGAAGTCGGCCTCCTTCCTGGCCGCCAAGGCCTGGAAGTTGACGACCACTTGGAAGAGATGGCCGATCAGGGCCCGTACGTCGTACTCCGCGCACGGAGTGGGGGCGTCGAGGCTGTCGTCGTCGATCCCGTCCAGCACGGCCACGGCCGGCCCGACGGCCGTGGCCAGCAACTCACTGATCTTCGTCATCCTCCGACGATGCACGGCCGGGCGGCCGGGCGCTTGAAGAAA
Source organism: Streptomyces sp. NPDC127117 (assembly GCF_042677325.1). Lineage (NCBI taxonomy): Bacteria > Bacillati > Actinomycetota > Actinomycetes > Kitasatosporales > Streptomycetaceae > Streptomyces > Streptomyces sp. NPDC127117. The sequence goes on along the minus strand of NZ_JBHXTM010000027.1, from coordinate 49,187 downwards.
CGCGACACCGTCCGCGCCCGGACGGTCCGCGGATCGTAGGATCGCCGCCATGGCCGGTCCTCGACGCGACACCCGGGGCATCGTCGACGCCCCCGAACTCTTCGCCCAGGTGCGCTTCCGCCGCCGTGAACCCGCCGCCGGGCTGCGGCCGTACGTGGAGCACTACTGGCTCATCGACTGGGACCTGTCGCAGCCCTACGCCTCCCATGTGGTGCCGCACCCGTCCGTGAACCTGGTCTTCCAGCGGTTCGAGGGCGAGGACGATTTCGTGGAGGTCTCGGGCATCGGGCTGGAGCTCTTCACGCAGAAGCTGGAGGGCCGGGGCCGGGTCTGCGGGGTGCAGTTCCGGCCCGGCGGATTCCGGCCGTTCGCACCGGACCGGCCGGTCTCGGAGTGGACGGGGCGTCGGCTCCCCGCCGACGAGGTGTTCACCCCGTCCGCCCCGCCGTCGGACGTCCTCGGCCCGGCGGACGAGGACGCGCGGGTGGCGGCGCTCGACCGGTACCTGCTGGCGCTCGGACCGGCGGCGGACCCGCAGGCCGAACGCGCGATGGCGCTGGCCGACCTGGTGCGCACGGACCGCACGGTGCGCCGGGTCGGCCGACTCGCCCGCGCCGAAGGGCTGTCGCCGCGCTCGCTCCAGCGGCTCTTCGCCTCGTACGTCGGTGTCGGCCCCAAGTGGGTCATCCTCCGCTACCGCATCCACGAGGCCCTGGAGCGGGCCGAGTCGGACCCGCAGGTGGACTGGGCGGCACTCGCGGCGGAGCTCGGCTACAGCGACCAGGCCCATCTGATCAGGGACTTCACCACCACGGTCGGTGTGCCCCCGACGGCGTTCGCCCCGCACTGACCGCTCGTTGTCAGTGCCGCGTCCTACAGTTCCGGCATGGAACGCACCGCGTCATCTTCCGTACGGATCGAGGCCTGGTCGGATGCCGACCTGGAGCTGCTCCGCCGTGCCAACGCACCGGAGCTGATGGACCACCTGGGCGGCCCCGAGACGGAGGAGCAGCTCATAGCCCGGCACGGGCGCTACGTGGAGCTGAGCGCGGACCGCACGGGCCGGGGCAGGATGTTCCGCGTCGCACTGGCGGACGGGGCCGACGCGGTGGGCACGATCGGCTTCTGGGAGCGGACCTGGCAGGGCCAGGAGGTGTACGAGACGGGGTGGGCCGTCCTCCCCGAGTACCAGGGCCTGGGCATCGCGACGGCCGCGACGACGGCAGTCGCCGAGCAGGCCCGCGCCGAGCGCAAGCACCGCTTCCTGCACGCCTACCCGTCCGTGGAGAACGGCGCGTCGAACGCGGTGTGCCGCAAGGCGGGCTTCACCCTGGTCGGCGAGTGCGACTTCGAGTACCCGCCCGGTCACGCACTGCTGACGAACGACTGGCGGCTCGACCTCGGCCACTTCGCTTCGTAGCCGTTCGAAAACGTTTGACGGTCCGGCGCCGCTGCTGGATATTTATCTGCGTCGCGCAGCTTATTCGTATCGCAGCTTACTGGTACCGCAGTTTCGGTACCGCAGTTTCGGTACCGCAGCTTTGGTACCGCAGTTTTGGTACCGCAGCTTTTTTGTACTGCCGTCATATGCGTACCGCAGCCACATTCGCCGCACGCCCGCAGAGGGGATTCCTCCGCCATGCACACTCTCGTCACCGGATGCCGGGGCCGTATCGGTTCCACGCTCGTCTCGCTGCTGCACCGCGACGGCCACGCCGTCCGCGCTGCCTCGCGCACGCCCGAGAGCCTTGCCGCCACGGCCGAAGCGCTGCCCGCCGGGGTGCCCGTCGTGGCCTGCGATCTCAGCGATCCGGCCACCTTCGGGACCGCTCTCGACGGCATCGACGCCGTCTTCCTCTACGCCGATCCCTCCGGCATCGATGCCTTCCTCGCCGCCGCCGAGACCGCCGGGGTGGGCCACATCGTGCTGCTCTCCTCAAGTTCTGTGCTGGCCCCGGACGCCCAGGACAACCCGATCGCCGCCTCCCACCACGCGGTGGAGCAGGCCCTGATCGCCTCACCCCTCACCACGACGCTGCTCCGCCCGGGGACCTTCGCGAGCAACGCGTACCAGTGGGCGCAGTCGGTACGGGCCAACGGCTCCGTCGACCTCCCCCACCCCGGCAGCCATGCCAGCCCCATCGATCCGACGGACATCGCCGAGGCCGCCCTGGCCGTGCTCACCGAGCCCCGGCTGCAAGGCGCGGCGTACCACCTGACCGGCCCCGAATCGATCACCGCAACCGAGCAGGTCGGCCTGCTGGCGGCGGCGTCCGGACGCCCCATCGCCATCAACACCGTGACCGGAGCCGCCTGGAAGGAGTCCGTGTCGGCCTTCCTGCCCGGCCCGGTCGCCGACGGGCTGCTCGCGTACATGGCCGCTCTGGACGGCGTCCCGGACGAGGTGACGGGCGAGATCGAGAAGCTGACCGGCCACCCGGCCCGCACCTTCGCCGCCTGGGCCGCGGAGAACGCCGCGGCTTTCCGCCCCTGAGCAGCGAAACCCCCTGGCTGGCACACCCCGGCCGATGACATCCTGGCGGGGTGAACGGACCGGAGATCCACCTCGAAGTCGCCCCCGAGCTGCGGCTCTTCGTCGCACATGAGCGCCGCCGGGGGCGCACGGCCGTGACCACGGACGGCTCGTCCACTCTCGGCCATGTCGTGGAGTCGCTCGGCATCCCGCTCACCGAGGCCGGAGAGATCCTGGTCGACGGCCGGCCCGTGCCGGTCTCGCACATCCCGGGGGCCGGGGAGCTGGTCGAGGTACGCGCCGTGGCACGCCCGCAGCAGGTCCCGGGCGCGCCCCTGCGGTTCCTGCTCGACGTCCACCTCGGCACCCTGGCCCGACGGCTGCGGCTGCTGGGTGTCGACGCGGCGTACGAGAGCGAGGACATCGGCGATCCCGCGCTGGCCGCCCGGTCGGCACAGGAGCGGCGCGTACTGCTCTCACGGGACCGCGGGCTGCTGCACCGGCGGGAGATCTGGGCCGGGGCGTACGTCTACAGCGACCGTCCGGAGGACCAACTCCGCGACGTGCTGGAGCGGTTCGCCCCGCACCTCGCCCCATGGACCAGGTGCACCGCCTGCAACGGCCCGCTGAAGGCGGCCGACAAGGACACGGTCAGCGGGCAGCTGGAGCACGGCACCCGGCGCTCGTACGACGTCTTCGCGCAGTGCACGGAGTGCGACCGCGTCTACTGGCGGGGCGCCCACCACTCCCATCTGGAAGCGATCGTCACGAAGGCCCTCCGGGAATTCGCACCCACGTCGGCGGACGGCGCATAGCCCCGGCACCGCACCCGCCGCACCCGCCGCACCCGCTGCACCCGCTGCACCCGCTGCACCCGCTGCACCCGCTGCACCCGCTGCACCCGCTGCACCCGCTGCACCCGCTGCACCCGCTGCACCCGCCGGCAACGCCATACGCCATCGCTCGCCGTCACGCGCCGTCGGCGGTCTCCCGCAGCGACTCGACCTGTAGCGCGCTCAGCTCGACCGTCCGCCTCATGTGGGCGATGAGCAGGGCCACTTCATCGTCGTCGTACGCCTCGAACATCGCCGCCCACGCCCCGTTCAGCCGCTCCCAGACCGCGCCGATCTCCGCCATGCGCTCCGGCACGGTCGTGACGAGCACCCGTCGCCGGTCGACGGTGTCCCGCTCGCGTGTCACGTATCCGCCCCGCTCCAGCCGGTCGACCAGCCGGGTCGCCGACCCCGTGGTCAACCCGGTCAGCTCCGCGATGCGGCCCGTGGTGACCGGCGCCGCCTCCAGAGTGAGCAGGTTGAGGCACTGGAGATCGGTCGGGTGGAGCCGCAGATGGTCGGCGACGGCCTGGTTGAAGAGCGCGTAGGCGGCCATGTAGCGGCGTGACTCGACGGTCAGCTCGGCCATCAGCGCACTGCGGCCGAGCCGGGACTTCTGCGGCATGCAGAGAGTGTACGGAGCGGACGACGGCCTCGGCCCGGCCAGGTCGGGCCAGGTCAGACCCGGTCCGGGCCGGTCAGTCCAAGCCGGTCAGTCCAGGCCGGTCAGTCCAGGCCGGTCAGTCCGGGCTACGGCGTCTCGGCGGTCAGATAGCGCTGGACGGTGGGTGCGAGCCAGGCGATCACCTCGTCGCGCGACATCTCGGCGGCGGGCCCGAACCGCAGCACATAGCGTACGAGCGCCATTCCGAGAATCTGCGAGGCGACGAGCGCCGCACGGCGGGACGCTTCGGCCGGAACGGGGCAGACCCCGACCGTGACCGCGCCGATCTGCCCGGCGAAGATCGCCCTCATCCGCTCGGCGCCCGCCTCGTTGGTGACGCTGACCCTGAGCATGCCCGTGAGCACGTCGTCACCCTCCCAGCGGTCCAGGAAATGCCCGACGAGCACCGCCCCCGCGTGCTTGCCCGGCAACGCGCCCAGCTCGGGTATCCGCAGGTCGATCGAGGAGGCGGCGACGAACAGCCCCTCCTTGTTGCCGTAGTAGCGCATCACCATCGACGGGTCGATGTTCGCGTCACGGGCGATGGCCCGGATGGTGGCGCGCTCATACCCGTCGGCGGCGAACCGCTCGCGTGCGGCATCGAGGATCGCGGCCTTGGTGGCATCCGAACGGCGGGGCGCGGTGGCGGGCTCTGTCATGCCAACAAATGTAGGCCAACAAGCGTTGACATGCCAGTCCCGCCGGAGCTACCGTTGCCAACAAGCGTTGACCAACACTCGTTGGCATAACGGCGACAGCTGTTGTACGGGCCCAGGAGGCAGTCATGACCACCACCCCGAGCACCGCACCCGAGACCGTCGACGTACTCATCGTGGGCGCGGGCCCCACCGGCCTGCTGCTGGCGGGGGATCTCGCCGCCCAGGGCATCTCCGTCACGCTCGTGGAGCGCCGCCCGCACCGGACGAACAACATGACGCGCGCCTTCGCCGTGCATGCCCGCACGCTCGAACTGCTCGACAGTCGCGGTCTGGCAGACGAGCTGATCAAGACGGGTATGCCCCTCACCTCCCTGCGCTTCTTCGGGAAGCTCTCGCTCGACCTCTCCCGGCTGCGCACCCGCTTCCCGTTCGTGCTGGTCACCCCGCAGTACGAGGTGGAGCGCGTGCTGGAGAGCCGGGCCCGCACCGCCGGTGTCCACTTCCGGTACGAGACGGAGCTGACCTCGCTCCACCAGAGCGCCGCAGCGCAATCCGTCACCGCCGAGCTGCGCGAGGCGGACGACAGCCGGACGACCCTCACCGCCCGCTATCTCGTCGGCGCCGACGGAATGCGCAGCCCCGTGCGCCATGCGCTCGGGCTTCCTTTCCCCGGCAGATCGGTGATCCGGTCGATCATCCTCGCCGATGTCCGGCTCACCGAAGATCCCTCCGACATCCTGGCGGTCAGCGGCGGGGGAGACGCCTTCGCCTTCATCGCACCCTTCGGCGACGGCTGGTACCGCGTGATGGGGTGGCACCGTGCGCGCCAGGCCGCCGACAGCGACCCCGTCGACCTCGACGAGCTGCGCGAGATCTGCCAAGCCGCCCTCGGCACCGACTTCGGCATGCACGGAGCCCGCTGGATCTCCCGCTTCCACAGCGACGAGCGCCAGGTGCCGTCCTACCGGACCGGCCGGGTCTTCCTCGCCGGGGACGCGGCCCACGTCCACTCCCCCGCGGGCGGCCAGGGCATGAACACCGGCCTCCAGGACGCGGCCAACCTCTCCTGGAAGCTCGCCGCCGTACTGCGGGGGCACACGGCCGCCCCGGAAGCGCTCCTCGACAGCTACCACGCCGAACGGCACCCGGTCGGCACGACAGTGCTCCGCACCAGCGGCGCGCTCGTCCGTCTCGCCATGGCCCGCACCCCGCTCCAGCGGACGGTCAGAGCCGCCACCGCCAGGACGCTGGCCATCGTCCGGCCCGCCTCGGACAAGGCCATCGGCATGGTCTCCGGCATCTCGATCGCCTACCGGGCCCCGCGCGGCGCGCATCCCCTGACCGCGAAGCGCGCCCCCGACCTGAGCCTCCGGGAGGGCCGCCTGCACCAACTGCTGCGCGACGGCACGTTCGTCCTGGTCACCCCCGAAGGCACCGCCACTCCGGCATCACCGGCCCCGCTGATGCACGCCCACTGGCAGGGCGACCGTGCCACCGCCCTGCTCGTCCGCCCCGACGGCTACATCGCCTGGGCGAGCGACCACCCCGACCCGGCGGCCCTGCGGGCCGCACTCGACCGATGAGCACGGGGCGGCCCGCGATGAACACAGGGCCCGCATCGCCGGTCCCCACGAGTACCGCGCCCGAACCAACCGCCGTGTCACCCTCAGGAGCTCAGAACACGTACTCGTCACCGGTGGCCGGGGCCAGCACCTCGTGGTCGTCGTTCCCGGGGTTCCGGTCGGTCGCTCCGCCGTTCCACAGGGTGTCGACCCGCACGACGACCTCGTCCGGCCGCCCGGCGAGCCGCAGTTCGAGAGCGAGCCTCCGCTCCTGCGCCCCGTCGGCGCGCAGGCTGCCCGTGCGGCACAGCACGGTCCGCCGGTCGGCCTGCAGACAGCTCGGCGGAAGTACCTGCCGTGCGGCGAGCGCCGTCGAGGTCCGCACGCGCACGGTCACTCCGGTCAGGCTCGACGGGCCGTGGTTCTCGGTCCGCACCCGGACCTTGAGCCCCGCACCCCACAGCAGGACATGCCCGTGGTGCGACACATCGGCCTCGGGCGCGATGCCCACGAGGGACTCGGGAAGAGCGGACGCCCCGGTGAGCGCGGAGGACGCCACGGCCGCGGAAGGCGCGGCAGGCACGGCAGCCGCGACCCCCGCCCCCAGCACCGTGCTCCCGGCCAACAGCGCCGTCACGGAGACGGCTCGCGCAGCTCTATGTGTCACTACCATGCCCCGAAGATACAGATCGCCCCGAATCATCCGTATTTACCGACCGGTTCGGCGCGCCCTTCCCTCCACATGACACGCTGCCCCCATGTCGATCGCCCGATCCGTCGCTCTCTTCGTCGTCGCCGCCCTTTTCGAGATCGGGGGCGCCTGGCTGGTCTGGCAGGGCGTGCGTGAACACCGGGGCTGGATCTGGATCGGGGCGGGCGTCATCGCGCTGGGTGCCTACGGCTTCGTCGCCACGCTCCAGCCGGACGGCGAGTTCGGCCGCATCCTCGCCGCCTACGGCGGGGTCTTCGTCGCCGGCTCGATCGCCTGGGGCATGGTCGCCGACGGCTACCGCCCCGACCGCTGGGACGTGATCGGCGCGCTGATCTGCCTGGCCGGCATGGCAGTGATCATGTACGCCCCCCGCAGTCACTGACCCCGCCCGCTACCGCCCACACCGCTTCCGCCCGCACCACTTCCTCCCCGCACCACTCCCACCCCGCACCGCACCACTTCCTCCCCGCACCACTCCCACCCCGCCCCGCACCACTTCCCCTCCCCGCACCACCACCCCACCCCGCCCCGCTCCACCCCGCGCCTGCCTATCCTGGCCCCCGTACCGATCAGCTGTCCGAGGAGTCCGCCATGGCCGCCACCCCGATCGCCGTCATCACCGGAGCGAGCAGCGGCATCGGCGCCGCGACCGCCCGACAGCTCGCCGCCGCCGGCTACCGCGTCGTGGTGACCGCCCGCCGCAAGGACCGCATCGAGGCGCTCGCCGCCGAGATCAACGAGGCCGGCCACCAGGCCACGGCCTACGCGCTGGACGTCACCGACCGCGATGCGGTGGACGAGTTCGCCACGGCGTTCCGTACCCTCGCGGTCCTCGTCAACAACGCGGGGGGCGCACTCGGGGCCGACCCCGTCGCCAGCGGCGACCCCGCCGACTGGCGCCAGATGTACGAGACCAACGTCATCGGCACGCTCAACGTCACCCAGGCCCTGCTCCCCGCCCTCACCGCGAGCGGCGACGGCACGGTGGTCATCCTCTCCTCCACCGCGGGCCTCTCCACGTACGAGGGCGGCGGCGGTTACGTGGCCGCCAAGCACGGCGAGCACGTCCTCGCCGAGACCCTCCGCCTGGAGATCGTCGGCACCCCGGTCCGCGTCATCGAGGTCGCCCCTGGCATGGTCAAGACCGAGGAGTTCGCCACCACCCGCTTCCGCGGCGACACCGAGAAGGCCGCCAAGGTGTACGCGGGCGTCGACGCCCCCCTCACCGCCGACGACGTGGCCGACACCATCTCCTGGGCCGTCACCCGGCCCAGCCACGTCAACATCGACCTCCTGGTCGTCCGCCCCCGCGCCCAGGCCTCCAACTCCAAGGTCCACCGCACCGCCTGACCGGACAGGAAGAGGCCCGGGACACACCACCCGCGTCCCGGGCCCCTCCGTCCACCGTGCGCGAAGAACCGGTTCAGCCCTTCACGCACACGATCTGCTTGAGCTTGGCGACGACCTCCACCAGGTCCCGCTGCTGCTCGATGACCTTCTCGATCGGCTTGTACGCGGCCGGAATCTCGTCCACGACGCCGGAGTCCTTACGGCACTCCACGCCCCGCGTCTGGTCCTCCAGGTCGCGCGTCGAGAAGCGCCGCTTCGCGGCGTTCCGGCTCATCTTCCGACCGGCGCCGTGCGAGGCCGAGTTGAACGACTTCTCGTTCCCGAGGCCCTTCACGATGTACGAACCGGTACCCATCGAACCCGGGATGATCCCGAAGTCCCCGGAACCCGCACGGATCGCGCCCTTCCGCGTGACCAGCAGGTCCATGCCCTCGTACCGCTCCTCCGCCACGTAGTTGTGATGGCAGGAGATGACCGGCTCGAAGGTCACCTTGGCCTTCTTGAACTCCTTGCGGACCACGTTCTGGAAGAGCGCCATCATGATGGCCCGGTTGTGCTTCGCGTACTCCTGCGCCCAGAACAGGTCATTCCGGTACGCCGCCATCTCCGGAGTGTCGGCGATGAACACCGCCAGATCCCGGTCGATCAGGTCCTGGTTGTGCGGCAGCTTCTGCGCCTGCCCGATGTGGAAGTCGGCCAGTTCCTTGCCGATGTTCCGCGATCCGGAGTGCAGCATCAGCCAGACCGAACCCGCCTCGTCGAGGCAGAACTCGATGAAGTGGTTGCCCGATCCGAGCGTCCCCATCTGCTTCGTGGCACGTTCCTGACGGAACTTGACCGCGTCGGCCACCCCGTCGAACCGTCCCCAGAAGTCGTCCCAGCCCGGCACCCGGAGGCCGTACAGCCGGTCCGGCTCCACGGCGTCGTCGTGCATGCCCCGGCCCACCGGAATGGCCTGCTCGATGCTCGACCGCAGCCGGGACAGGTCGCCCGGCAGGTCATTGGCCGTCAGGGAGGTCTTCACCGCGGACATTCCGCAGCCGATGTCCACACCGACCGCCGCCGGGCAGACCGCACCGTGCATCGCGATCACCGAACCGACCGTCGCGCCCTTACCGAAATGAACGTCCGGCATGACGGCGAGACCCTTGATCCAGGGCAGCGTGGCCACATTGTGCAGCTGCCGCATCGCGACGTCCTCGACCGAGGCCGGGTCGGCCCACATGCGGATGGGAACCTTCGCCCCCGGCACCTCTACATAAGACATAGTTCCTCGATTCCCCCGAAAAGTCTGAAAGCGCAAAACCGGTGCCAAGGTCGGCAAATGAGTCGGTCGACCGGCATTCACAGCGGCGCGTGCGATACACATTGTGTCCACCGGTCGCCATCGGGCGGCAACCGTTTTTCGCACGAAGGGAGCCCAGGACCGTGCGACGAATGGCCTTCGTAACCGGCACCGCGCTACTGGCAGCGCTCGTCGTCGGCTGCAGCGCCGACTCCGGAACCGGTGGTTCCGCAGCCGACAGCAAGCCCGGCGAGGAGACCGTCGCCGCCGCGACCCCGGGCAAGTACCGGACCCTTCCCGATCCTTGCCGCGCCATCGAGTCCTCGACGCTGAAGGAACTGCTCCCGGGCGCCGCCGAACTCAGCGAGGAACAGCAGCAGAAGGTGTACGAGGGCACCGCCTCCGTCACCTACGACACCGACCGCCGGGTCGGCTGCAGCTGGAAGTCCGAGGGCCCCTCCTCCTCGCGCACCCTGTTCATCGACTTCGAGCGCGTCGTGTCCTACGACCCCGCGGTGAGCGACGACGACCGCGCCCGCGAGGTGTACACGAAGAAGGAGACCGCCGCCGGACTGTCCTCCCCCTCCGCGACCCCCGACGCCACGAAGGGCACGGAGAACGCGGTGGACAAGGAAACCGGGAAGGACGAGGACGGGAAGAAGCAGACGACCGCCGCCTCCGACGACGCCTCCGACCCCACCTCGCACGCCCTGACCGGCCCCACCCCCGAGGACGACGGCACCGACGCGGCGACCGGCGGAGACACCGACGGCGACAACACCGACGACGGCACCGGAACCCCGGACGAGAGCCTTCAGCCGCGCGTCCTCGACGACCTCGGCGACAGTGCATTTCTGGACGATCTGCTCACCCGGGCAGGTTCCACCGCACAGCACCGCACGGTGAAGGTGGTATTCCGCACATCGAACGTCATCGTGACCGTCGAGTACGCCGAGCAGCCGGCCGTCTCCACCGTGGTCCCCGACAGCAAGGAACTGCAGGAGAAGGCCCAGGCAGTGGCCCGGAAGCTGGTAGAGAAGTTCAGCGAATGACCCGTCCCGGGCGCCCCTGACCCACGTCGCCCACGACCGTCGGACCCCCGGCCGAGGCGGCATCCGGTCGCAGTCCGTCGTACCGTGGCCCTCCGGAAAACCCTCCGGAGCAGCTTCCGGGAAACCCTCCGGAACATCGGCCGACCACTCTCCGGAACCCCGGCCGACCACCGCCCGACCACCCTCCGCACCCCCGCCCGACCACCGCCCGACCACCTGGCAGCCCGCCCGCCGCGCCACCCGAGTGAAGGAACCATGCACCGTTCAGCCCCGCGACTCTCCCGCATACTCGCCTGCGCCGCCGTCCCGGTGATGCTCGTCGTCGCCGGCTGCTCGTCGGACTCCGGCGACAAGAAGGAATCGGGCTCGTCCGCGTCGTCCGCATCGCCGAGCGCGAGCAAGAAGGCGGAACCGACCGTCGAGCCCGCGAAGTTCGCCGCGCTGCCCGACCCGTGCAAGTCGATCACCACGAAGACGGTCAGGTCCCTGGTTCCCTCGGCGAAGTCCAAGAACGGCACGGCCGCCAACTCCAGCGACATCACCTCTCGCGCCGGCTGCTCCTGGAACGGCCTCGACGACAACGGCGTGAAGGGCTCCCAGTACCGCTGGCTCGACGTCGGCTTCACCCGCTTCGACTCGGACCAGGCCCTGGGCAGCGGCGCCAAGCGTGCCCAGCAGGACTTCGCGAAGCAGGTCGAAAAGGCGAAGGCGACCGAGGGCGCCAAGAAGGTCGTCGAAGCGCCCGCCGGGGGCATCGGGGACCAGGCAAGCACGATCACCTACGACCTCAGCAAGACCGGCGAGGACTTCAAGTACGCCACGGTCGTGACCCGTACGGAGAACGTCGTCATCACCCTCACCTACAACGGTGCGGGCTACGCGGGCGCGAAGACCCCCTCCGCCGGCGACATCCTGAAGGGCGCCGAGAAGGCGGTCAAGGAAGCGGTGGCCGCGGTCGCCGCCGGCACGGACCCGGGCGACAAGTCCGGCACGGCCACGCCGGGCGAGAAGGCCACGGACAAGGCGGACGACCCCAAGTCCTCGGACAGCAAGACCGATGACGACAATTCCGACGACAGCAAGAAGTCGACGGACAAGAAGAAGACCTCCGCCCAGAAGTCCTCCGTCAGGAAGACCAGCTAGCAAACGCCCCGGCCCGGAGACGGCTTCACGAAGCCCGGTGCTCCCCCGAGCGCCGGGCTTCGCCCCTCCCCGCGCAACGCCCCGCGCCCTCATGTGCCAGGCTGTGCCCGCCGGAAGTCACAGCACGACGCCGGAACATGACGTCGGATACGGGAAACGGGGAGGGAACGCGGGTGGCCGCGATGCAGCTGACACGCACCCACCGGATACTCATCGGTCTCGTGGTCGCCGGAGCGGTGCTCATCGCCGCGATCGGGTTCGCGGGTTCGTACGCGGCGGTGCGCGAGCTCGCCCTCCAGAAGGGCTTCGGCGACTTCTCGCTGGTCTTCCCGATCGGCATCGACGCGGGGATCTGCGTCCTGCTCGCGCTGGACCTGCTGCTGACCTGGCTGCGCATCCCGTTCCCGCTGCTGCGCCAGACCGCCTGGCTGCTGACCGCCGCCACGATCGCCTTCAACGGCGCCGCGGCCTGGCCCGACCCGCTCGGCGTCGGCATGCACGCGGTCATCCCGGTGCTCTTCGTGGTCTCCGTCGAGGCCGCCCGCCACGCGGTGGGCCGGATCGCCGACATCACGGCCGACAAGCACATGGAGGGCGTCCGCCTCACCCGCTGGATGCTCTCCCCCATCCCCACGTTCAAGCTGTGGCGCCGGATGAAGCTCTGGGAGCTCCGCAGTTACGAGCAGGTCATCAAGCTCGAACAGGACCGGCTGATCTACCAGGCCCGCCTCCAGGCCCGCTTCGGCCGCAACTGGCGCCGCAAGGCCCCCGTCGAGTCCCTGATGCCGCTGCGCCTGGCGAAGTACGGCGTCCCGCTCGCCGAGACCGCGCCGGCCGGTCTTGCCGCCGCGGGCATCGAACCCGCCCTGCTCCCCCCGGCCCCCGTCCCGGCCCAGGTCGAATCGGGCGAGCCCCAGCCCGAGTTGCCGTACGCCCCCGAGCAGCAGTACGCCGAGCAGTACGAACAGGGCCACAAGCAGCACGAACACCACCAGCAGCACCAGCAGCACCAGCAGCACCAGCAACCCCAACAGCAACGCCCGCAGCACAGCCACCCCTCCGACCCCGGTGCCGCCGAGGAGTGGCCCCAGGAAGGACCCGGCTCGCACGAGAGCCCCTGGTTCGCGGCGCCCCAGGTCCCCGACGACGCGTACGAGAGCGCCTACAACCCGACGTACGTCGAGGGCCTGGAGCCGACCCCGGTGATGGTCCCCTCGGGCCCCGGCGGCCGCACCCGCCCCCTGGGCAGCGTGGGCACGATCGGCGCCGTCCCCGGCCCCCGCGCCGCGGAGCACCAGCAGCAGGAACAGCCCCGGCAGAACCACGAGGCCCAGGAAGAGCTCCAGGAACAGCTCCAGCTCCAGGAGCAGCCCCAGGAGCCCGAGCAGGACCCCGCCGAGTGGGCGCAGGAGGACGCGGAGTTCGCCGCGATCGCGTACGAGGTGTTCGCCGCGTTCGTGAACCAGCACAACGACTACCCGAGTGTCGACGCCCTGGACATACACGTCACGGACGGCCACAACGTCAGGCACCCGCGCAGCGCGGCGCTGATCCGCCGCATGATGCCGGAGTTCAAGAACCGCTACCACGCCGAACTCGAAGCGGACCACATCGCCTGAGAACCGCGGAGCCGACCACACAGCACGACCGGCAACGCGACGCCGAAGGGCCGCCACCCGATCCACCGGGTGACGGCCCTTCCGCACAGCACGGCCCGGAGCGGACCGGAGGCCGTTACGCGCCCAGCAGCCTGCGCACCCGGTCGGCGCCCACGGCCAGCAGCAGCGTGGGCAGCCGCGGCCCCGTGTCCCGGCTGACCAGCAGCCGGTACAGCAGCGCGAAGAACGAACGCTGCGCGACCTTCAGCTCGGGCGTCGGCCTGGCGTCCGGCTCCAGGCCCGCCAGGATCTTCGGCACGCCGTAGACGAGCGTGGTGAGCCCGTCCAGCGACCAGTGCGAGTCCAGCCCCTCCACGAGCAGCCGCAGCGACTGGCGACCCTGCTCGTCCAGCGAGCCGAGCAGCTCCTTGTCCGGCTCGTCGCGCACGATCGTGCGGGCCTCGGCCGGGACCTGGCTGGTGATCCAGTTCTCCGCGCGGTCCAGCCGCGGCCGCGCCTCGTCCAGCGAGGTCAGCGGATTCTCCGGGTCCAGCTCGCTCAGGATGCGCAGCGTCTGCTCGTCGTGCCCGGCCGTGATGTCGACGACCGAGGCGAGCGTCCGGTACGGCAGCGGGCGCGGCGTGCTCGGCAACTCACCGGCGGCCGTGCCGATGGCCCGCGAGTACGCGGCGGCGTCGGCCGGCAGCACCGAGCCGTCGGCGACCTTGCGCGCCAGCGAGTCCCACTCGTCGTAGAGCCGCTGGATCTCCTGGTCGAAGGCGATCTTGAAGGACTGGTTGGGCTTGCGGCGCGCGTACAGCCAGCGCAGCAGCGGCGCCTCCATGATCTTCAGCGCGTCGGCCGGGGTCGGCACGCCGCCCTTGCTGGAGGACATCTTCGCCATGCCTGAGATGCCGACGAAGGCGTACATCGGGCCGATCGGCTGCACCCCGTCGAAGATCTCGCGGACGATCTGGCCGCCGACGACGAACGACGAGCCCGGCGAGGAGTGGTCCACCCCGCTCGGCTCGAAGATCACGCCCTCGTACGCCCAGCGCATCGGCCAGTCGACCTTCCAGACCAGCTTGCCGCGGTTGAACTCGCTCAGCCGCACCGTCTCGGCGAAGCCGCAGGCCGTGCAGGTGTAGTTCAGCTCGGTGCTGTCGTCGTCGTACGACGTGACGGTGGTGAGGTCCTTCTCGCAGTTGCCGCAGTAGGGCTTGTACGGGAAGTAGCCGGACGAGCCGCCGCTGCCGTCGTCCTCGCTCGCCGCGCCGGAGCCCGCCTCGGCCTCCAGCTCGGCCTCGTCGACCTTCTTCTGCTGCTGCGGCTTCTTGCCGCCCTTGGCGCCCGCGGCCGCCGGGTCCTTCTTCGTCCGGTACCGGTCGAGGACGGCGTCGATGTCGGCGCGGTGCTTCATCGCGTGCAGGATCTGCTCGCGATAGGCGCCCGCCGTGTACTGCTCGGTCTGGCTGATGCCGTCGTACTCGACGCCCAGCTCGTCCAGGGCGGCGGTCATGGCGGCCTTGAAGTGCTCGGCCCAGTTCGGGTACGCGGACCCGGCCGGGGCGGGCACCGAGGTCAGCGGCTTGCCGATGTGCTCGGCCCAGGACTCGTCGATGCCCGGGACACCGTTCGGCACCTTGCGGTACCGGTCGTAGTCGTCCCACGAGATCAGGTGCCGGACGGTGTACCCCCGGCGGCGGATCTCGTCGGCGACCAGGTGCGGGGTCATGACCTCGCGGAGGTTGCCCAGGTGGATCGGGCCCGACGGGGAGAGGCCGGACGCGACGACGACCGGTTTGCCAGGCGCACGACGCTCCGATTCGGCGATGACATCGTCCGCGAAGCGGGAGACCCAGTCGGTCTCTGTGCTGCTCTGACTCTGAGCCACGGTCTGCACGTCCTTCTCTCTTGTAGGACTCGTAGGAAACACCCTTGTGGGACCTCATAGGGGCACGCCACGGGGGCACGCCCATTCTCCCAGGTCCCACCGGCAGCGCGAAAACGGCTTTACACCCCATGGGATACTGGGCGTGATCCCTTGTACTCCTACGGAAACGGCAGCCCGTCCCATGCCTGAGCACGGCTCGGTCAATTCCCTCGCTTCCACGCTCCAGCAGCAGCTGGCGGACGCCCTGACGGCAGCCCTGCCGGATGCCGGCACCGCGGACCCGCTGCTGCGCCGAAGCGACCGGGCCGACTTCCAGGCCAACGGCATCCTGGCCCTCGCCAAGAAACTCAAGGGCAACCCGCGCGAGCTCGCCGCTCAGGTCACGGCCGCGATCCCGGCGGGCGGGCTGATCAAGGAGATCGAGGTCTCCGGCCCCGGCTTCCTCAACATCACGCTCGCCGACCGGGCGATCATCGAGACCCTCGCCGCACGCGCCGCGGACGACGAGGACCGGCTCGGTGTGCCGTACAACAGCGCCGCGGGCACGACCGTCATCGACTACGCGCAGCCGAACGTGGCCAAGGAGATGCACGTCGGCCACCTGCGTTCCGCGGTGATCGGTGACGCGATGGCGCAGATCCTGGAGTTCACGGGCGAGTCCGTGGTCCGCAGGCACCACATCGGTGACTGGGGCACCCAGTTCGGCATGCTCATCCAGTACCTGACCGAGCACCCGGGCGAGCTGACCCACGAGGGCGACGGCGGCGAGGTGGACGGCGAGGCCGCCATGTCCTCGCTGAACCGGCTCTACAAGGCCTCCCGCGCGCTCTTCGACTCCGACGAGGAGTTCAAGGCCCGCTCCCGGGACCGCGTCGTGGCCCTCCAGGCCGGTGACGAGGAGACGCTCGCCATGTGGCAGCGCTTCGTCGACGAGTCGAAGATCTACTTCTACTCGGTCTTCAACAAGCTCGACATGGAGATCCGGGACGCCGACATCGTCGGCGAGTCCGGCTACAACGACATGCTTGAGGAGACCTGCCGGATCCTTGAGGAGTCGGGCGTCGCCGTCCGCTCCGAGGGCGCGCTCTGTGTCTTCTTCGACGACGTGAAGGGCCCGGACGGCAACCCGACGCCGCTGATCGTCAAGAAGTCGAACGGCGGCTACGGCTACGCGGCGACCGACCTCTCCGCGATCCGCGACCGGGTGCAGAACCTCAAGGCGAACACCCTGCTGTACGTCGTGGACGCCCGGCAGGCCCTGCACTTCAAGATGGTCTTCGAGACGGCCCGCCGGGCCGGCTGGCTGAACGAGGACGTCAAGGCCGTCCAGCTCGCCTTCGGCACGGTGCTCGGCAAGGACGGCAAGCCGTTCAAGACCCGTGAGGGCGAGACGGTCCGGCTGGCCGACCTCCTGGACGAGGCGATCGACCGGGCGTCCACCGTCGTGCGCGAGAAGGCCAAGGACCTCACCGAGGACGAGATCACCGAGCGCGCCACGCAGGTCGGCATCGGCGCGGTGAAGTACGCGGACCTGTCCACGTCGGCCGCCCGCGACTACAAGTTCGACCTGGACCAGATGGTCTCGCTGACCGGCGACACCAGCGTGTACATCCAGTACGCGCACGCCCGGTCCCGCTCGATCAAGCGCAAGGCGGGCGAGCTGAAGTCCCAGCCCCACCCGGAGCTGGAGCTGGCCCCGGCCGAGCGCGCGCTGGCCCTGCACCTGGACCAGTTCGCCGAGGTCGTGGCCGAGGTCGCCGCCGCGTACGAGCCGCACAAGCTGGCCTCGTACCTCTACCAGCTGTCGTCGCTCTTCACGACGTTCTACGACCAGTGCCCGGTGCTCAAGCCCGAGGTTCCGGGCGATGTGGCCGAGAACCGCCTCTTCCTCTCGGACCTCACCGCCCGCACCCTGCACCGGGGCATGGAGCTGCTCGGCATCCGGACCCCCGAGCGCCTCTGACCGCCGGGCGCCCCTGCCCGGGGCGCCCGCCCGTACGCACCGGCCCGGTGGCCGTGACCACGAGGGACGCTAGTCCCACTCCTTGGTCACCCACTGGGCCGTGTCGTACCGGTACATGTACTTCGGCCGCGCCTGGATGCTGCTGGTACGGAAGGGCTTCCCGCCGTCGTCGATGCGCAGCATCCCCGTCCGGCCTCCGCTGCTCCACTCCAGGTCCAGGTACCAGCTGACGTCGTGCCCTTCGACGTGGACCTTGAGGTCGAGCACCTCCACATCGGTGGAGGTCACCTTGAACGGGAAGTCCTTCGGCGGCACCCGTGTATCCCCCTGCTGCCCCGCCACCGGGGTGAGGTTCGGCCGGCTGTCGTCGAGGTCGACGTCGAAGGACTGCGGAGTGACACCGCTCCCGCAGCCCTCGCCCATCGAGTACGCCGACCACGCCAGCGGCGCCTTCCGGGACAGCGTCCGCACATGCAGTCCGTTCAGCACGACGGCCTGCCCCGACTTCCCCTGCACGGTGACTTCGAGCTGCATGCTGCCGCCGTCCACCCCGCCGAGCGCCTTGGCCCAGCCCCGGGTGCCCTGCGGCGCGGGCGGCGGAGGCACATCCTCCGGCTTCTGGTCCAGTACGTAGTGCTGGCCGCAGGGCTCTTCCCAGTTGTACGAGCTGATGGTGGCGCTCAGCGGCACGCCCCCGCTCTGCCGGCCACCCGAGCCGGATCCCGAGCCACGTCCCCCGGTCGTGGCGGAGGCGCCGCCGGACGGCGGGGCCGAGACGGTCCCCGAGCCGGACGGCACGGGCTTGCCCGACTTCTTCGCGCTCGGTGAGGCGGTGACGCTCGCGTCGTCGCCGGGCCCGGCGATCTCGGCCTCGTCCGGGCCCTTCGCGTCCACGGCGGGGATGTTGCTGAGATCGTCCTTGTCCGTGCCCGACAGATTGCTGACGACGATCGAGGTCGGCACGGTCAGCGCGACAACGGCGACGGCCGCGAGCAGTACCTTCGTCCGCGCGGAGGCCAGGAACCGCCGGGGCCGGCTCGGCCCACCGGCCAGAATCGTGGGTTCGGGTTCGGGTTCGGGTTCGGGTTCGGGTTCGGGTTCGGGCGCATGCTCGGACTCGGGTTCAGGTTCGGGCGTGCTCTCGGACGCGTCGCCACGGGTCTCTGCCCCTGCCCCGGAAACCTCAACCGGCTCCGGCTCCGGCTTCCCGGAGACAGGAGCGGGAACAGGGGCAGCCGCGGAAGCAGTTGCGGCAGGGCGTCGCCGCGCCGCGTCCGCCACGATCCACCGCCGGTGCAGCTCCACCAGCTCCTCCGGAGTCGCCGCACACAACCGCGCCAGCCGCTCCACCGGGGCGTACTCGTTCGGCACCGCGTCACCGTTGCAGTACCGGTGCAGCGTCGACGTACTGACGTGCAGTCTCCCGGCGAGCACCCCGTAGCTGCGTCCCGAACGCTCCTTCAGTTCCTTCAGCAGAGCCGCGAACTCCCCGGCCTCCGGCGTCACCACTGCGGCGTTCCCCCTCCTGGTCCGTCCCGGAACGCCGTTCCAGGGACGTGGAATCTGCCCAGGTCACAGTACGCGCAGCCATTCCAGCATCCCCAATGGGCTGTTCGGCGTTGCGGCCGGAATCCGTCGCCCCGCAATCTGTGAACACACCGCAGCGACCACCGGGACAACGCAGTGCGAATCCACTTCCGCATCGAGCCCATCGATGCCGTGGCCATCGGAGTGGTGATCGTGTCCACCGCGATCGTCATGGTCCTGATCTGCCACAACTGACCGAACACCATCACCAGCACACGGGGAGTACCAGCACCATGCGCAACCACATCCGCACCACCGCCCTTGCCGCGACCGCCCTCCTGGCCGCCCTCTCGCTCACCGCCTGCGGCGGCAACGAGGACGGGAACGACGGCAAGTCCGGCGCGGGGGCTCCGGCAGCGAGCACCACCGCCACCGCCCCCGACACGGGCAAGGACGCAAAGGAGACCGACAGCGGCACGGCCGACGCCCCCGCCGAGACCGTCTCCACCGCGGCCAAGGGCTCCACCGGCGGCAGCAGGAGCGGGAAGAGCAGCGCCGGCTCCACCGGCAGCGGCAGCAAGTCCCCCGTCACCTGCACCGGCTCGAACACCAAGGTCACCGTCAGCAAGGTGAGCCGCCCCATCAACCACCTGCTGCTCACGGCGACCAACACCGGCTCCGTGCCCTGCTACGCGTACCACGCGCCGGCACTCCGTTTCGATGACGCCCAGTCCGCCTTCCCGGTCCTCCGCGACAGCATCCCGCAGGCCGTGGTCACCCTCGCGCCGGGCCAGTCCGCCTACGCCTCCATCGGGCTGTCCGGTGAGCCCGACGGCCAGGAACTGCACAAGAGCGCCCACCTCTCGGTGTACTTCACCGGAAAGGCCAACCAGGGCTCAACGGGCGCCCCGGCCGAGCTGACCCTCCCCGCCGGCACCACCTGGGGCGACAACGGCTTCGTCACCTACTGGCAGAGCGAGATGGCCGACGCCCTCACGTACTGATCCTCCGGTGTCCGGCCTCGGTGGAGGCGGCGAGCCCCACAGCCGTGCCGCACCGGACCGCGGGCCGCCCCTCACCTCGCCGCGGGCACGGCCAGGGTCTTTCGTCTGGATCGGGCCGGATCGGGGAGTGGGGTCCGGTGTCGTGCATCGCAGGGCGGAGGGGGAGCCGGATGGGGTCTCCCCTGGTCGAGCGGGGCCGAGAGCTCGGGAAAGGAGCCCTGGCTACCGACGACAACGCGGCGAGGTGCGGCACCGGGGCACGCGAGCCCGGCCTGATCCGAACGAGAGGCCCTACGGGCGGATCGAGGGGCGGCCCTCGGACAGCGCCGTCCGGACGGCCGCCTCGATGTCATCGCTCCGGGCGTCCGAACCCCCGGGGCCGAGGTTCACCATGACCGTCGCCCGCCTGCCGTCGACCGTGGCACCGGCCATCGTCTCGTAACCCAGGAAGTCACCGGCGTGCCCCCAGTAGAGGCCGCCACCGGGCAGCGGCCTGCTCTCCAGGCCGAGGCCGTACGCGCGACCGTCCTTGCCGCCGGTGCACCGGGTCTTCATCATTTCCCGGAGCTCGGCCGGGCGCAGCAGGTCGCCGCGGAGGAGGGCGCCCAGGAACCGGTTGAGGTCGGTACCGCTGGAGATCATCCCGCCGGCCGCGCCGCCGACGGACGGGTCGACCCTCGTGATGTCCAGGAGCGGCGCGTCCTTGCCGGGCTGCGCGTATCCGCGCGGGTGCGGGCCGGGAATCGCCGAGGCGCGCGGCACGTACGTCTCGCGCAGGTGCAGCGGTTCGATGATGCGCTCGCGGACCTCCTCGGCGTATGTGCGGCCGGTCACCTTCTCGATGATCAGGCCGGCGAGCAGATAGCCCGTGTTGGAGTAGTCCCAGTCGGTCCCCGGCTCGAAGACCCGGGGGTGCTTGAGCGCCAGTTCCACGAGGTCGCGGGGGTCGTAGCGGACCAGCGGGTTCGAGACGATCTCCTGCGGCTTGAGGTGGTCGAGGAAATCGGGCAGGCCGCTGGTGTGCTGGAGAAGCTGACGGACGGTGATCTTCCGTCCGTCGTTGCCGTGTCCGCGGACGACGCCGGGCAGATAGCGCTCCACCGGAGCGTCGAGGCGGACACGATGCTCTCCCACCAGTTGGAGCACGGCCGTCGCCGTGAACATCTTGGTCATGCTGCCGATCCGGAACCTGCTGTCGCGGCGGACCGGCGCGTGGCTCTCCACGTTCGCGACACCGCTGGTCAGCACCGTGCTGCCGCGCCGGTCCCGCACCTCGGCGAGGGCTCCGGGCGCGCCGTCGACAGTGGTCAGCCGCTGGAGGATCTCCTGCAGCCGGGCGTGGCCGGTGGCGGACCCGTGGCCCGCGGACTCCGCGGCGGCGGTCGTGGCGGCGGCGCTCCCCGGGAGCGCGGCCCCCGCGACGCCGAGCGCCACTGCGAGTGTGAGTGCACCGGCCAGCGCACGCTTGTGCTTCGCCACGTGTACGTCCTCAATCCTCGAAGTCATGGCTGCGGCCCAGTGCCTGACGATTCCTCATCCCCGCTGCCCCGTGCCCTCCACGGTGCCCGCCTGGTGCGGGCCGGCGCGATGGGGCAATCATCCGGATCGGTGGTCGGGTTACCCCCCTGTCGCAGCGACCGCGCCCGGCCCTGCCCCGCAACGGGAAACAACGGCTCAAACACCGCCCGCCGCCCACCGGCCACCGGCCACCGGAAGGCCCCCCTCGCCCCACTCCGTGATCCCCACGAAGCGAGACCCGGCACTGCGGCAACTCACGTTCCCCCAAGGGAAGTCGATCGTAGAATAGGAGGTCGAGCCCGAGGGGGAAATGTGCGTACGAGGAGCGGTCGTACGCCGTCGTCATCACGCAGACACGCTGCCGCGACCGTCGCCACGGTCGCGGCGCTGGTGCTGATCACCGGCTGCGGAAAGGCGGGCGACGGCCATCCGTCGGGTATGCCCCGGACATCCGCCACCGCCGTCGCTCCGCCGACCCCCTCCGTGAATCCGTCGTACGGAGAGCAGTTCCTCGCCGAGGGCGAGTGCGCGGCCGCCGAGCCGGGCCAGAAGGTCGTCTACCGCGAGGTTCCCTGCGACGGTCCCGAGGCCGTCGCGAAGGTCATCGACCGGGCCGACATCGGCCTCCCCGATCCCTTCGGAGCCACCGCCTGTTCCGACAACGCCGACTTCGCGGTCAACGTGCCGGTCAGCATGGCGGTCCTGGAGGACAGGCCGGTCTCCGGCGAGGGTTACGCCTGCATGCGCAATCTGAAGGCCCCGCACCCCGGCGACCCGGGCGGGGGCGGTGGCCCGCGGATCGAGGTCGGTGACTGCGTGCACGGCACGGCCGAGGCCGGGAGTTCCGTCTCGGAAGTGGCCTGCCGGGCAAAGGGCAAGAAGGACCGCGCCACCCACAAGGTCACGAAGATCATCGAGGACGCCGTCGTGGGCGGCTTCGACGACCCGTGCGACGGCGAGGCGGACGCCATGTTCACCGAGAACTCGCTGATCGACGACGACCCGGTGCACAGCGACCGTCTCCTCTGCGCCGACAGGCTCTAGAGCCGTACGGGAGAGGGCTGCCATGTCCGAGGCGAGCGACCGGGTCCGTCCCGGCGGACCGACCCGGCTCAAATCCCTGGCCTCCATTGCCGCCGCCGCGCTCCTGGCCGCCCTCCTGCCGGTCCTGGTCGCCCTGTGGGTCGCAGACGGCGCCCGGAAACTGATCACCGGCGAGTCCGCCACCGTCCGCAGCGTCACGCAGTGCGTGGAAGGCGGGCCGCAGCTGCCGGCCTCGCACTGCTACGGGACGTGGGCGTTCGCGGACGGCCGTACCGCCTCCGGCAAGATCTCCGGCGCCGAAGTGTCCGCCGGTGACACGATCTTCGCGGGCGCCGGCTGGGCGTACGACTCCACGTCACCGCTGCACCGGCAGGTCTGGGTTCCGGTCACGGTCTTCGGTGCCGGAGCCGCCGTCCTGGCCGTCTCCTGGCTGAACCACCGCAGGAACCAAGGCCGTTCCGCCCCGGACCGGGACGGGTGACCGGCGCCGGGGTCAGCCGGTCGTTCCGTACGAGGGGTCTCGGACGCCGTCCGGCGTACGGGGAGCACGCCGCATGGCCCACAGCTTCGGTCCGCCGCCCGGCAGTTCCGCCTCGCCGAGCACGGTGAAGCCGAAGTGCTCGGAGAAGGGCAGGTTGTCCGGCTTGGAGGACTCCAGGTAGACGGGCAGGCCCGCCGCGTCGGCCTTGGCCAGGCCGGAGCGCAGCAGTACCGCCCCGTGCCCCTGTCCCCGGGCGGCCGGGTCCGCGCCGACCACCGCCAGGTGCCAGTGCGGCTCCTTCGGCCCGTGCTCGGCCGCCGCCCCGACGGCCGAGCGGAACAGCGAAGCCCGGTCGCCGAGGATGCTCTCCGGTTCCTGGACGGTCTCCGCGTCGGGAACGGCCTTCTTCCGGCCCTCCGGCGACACCCAGAAAGGCACTGGCCGGCATGCGGCCGATCTGCTCAGCATCGTCGACCGTTGCCGTTTTCGGGGTGTTCGTCATCGGCATACGGCTCACTGCACTCTTGGTGATCAGCGACGGACGGCGGGCGGCCCGTCACCCGATCCAGGTTTCCACGGATTCGGCTTTGTACGTGGGTGCCCCGAGGAAGAGGTTCGACGGAGGGCGGCCGATGGCCGCGACGTTCACGACCGTCATCCCGACCCGTCGGCGCCCGCTGGACGTGTCCCGCCAACGCAGCCACTGCCCGGACCTCAACCGGCGGGCAGGAGGAGCGGTGACCCGCCGGTTCCGGTCGGCGAAGACACGTACGCCGTCGGCCTCCATCGCGAGCCGCAACGGCGTGTCGCTCTCCAGCGGGCGAAAACTGTCGAACGTACGAAAGCGCGGCACGAACCCGTTCCACTCGTCGCACTCCACGCGGTGGACAACGGGCCCGGACACCCCCTCGGGCAGCAGGAACCCCTTCGGCACCCTGCTCCGCAGCCGGGCCCCCTCGCCGCCCCTCGACGACACGGACCACCGCACGACGATGATCTGCACGACCACGCTGTCCGCATCCACACCGCCGAGCATCCCAGAACACACGGCGGACCCGGCCGGCCGCACACCCGCTCGTTAGCATCGTCCGCATGGCAATGTTCGTGCACCTGACACCCGCGGCGAACGCTCCACGCGTCCGCCGCTCCGGAATACGGGCCATCAGCCACGGCCGCGACGCCTCACTGCCACGGGGCCTCTACTGCTTCCCCGTCCTCCCCTCGTACACCCTCACCCACCAGTGGCTGCGCGAACTGTCCCGGCGCAGCGGCCCGCGCGGACTCGTCGCCGTGCACATCCGCCTGCCGGACGACGAACCCGTCACCCTGGGCCGCTACCACCGCGACCCCGCGACCGTCACGGCCGCCGAAGCCGTACGCCGTGTCACTGCCCTGCCCGACCCGCGCGGCTGGGAGGTGTTCGTCCCCCGGGCGGTCACCAAGCGCGAGGTGCATCGCATCCGCGCGGTCAGCCAGGTCACCGGCTGGCGCTACTTCCCCGACTCGAACGGCAAGACGCCCTGCACCTGCTTCGGCTGCCGGGTACGCGGCGAGTACGGCTCGCAGCGCCTGCGGCAACGCCGCCCGCACCCCCTCGACGGCCCTCCCCCCGCCTCCGCGGTCCTCCTGCGCCAGATCGCCGCGGCGGGCAGCCCCGGCGACCCCGAACAGCTCGTCCAGACCCTCAACTGGTTCGCGATGCGCCGACGCGGACCGGTCGACCAACTGGCCCACCTCGCGGACCACCCCGACCCGAAGGTCCGCAGGGCCCTCGTATGGGCCGTCGAGAACTGGTCGAGCCCGGCCGCCACGGAACTCCTCAACCGCCTCGCCCAGGACCCGGACGCGACGGTCCGGGAGGCCGTCGAATGGACCCCGCCCGAGCCCCGGTCCTGACCGTCCTGGCCCATGCGCACCCGTACAGAATTCTTGTACGGGTCATGCGCGCGTGACGCGAGCGCGCACGTGGAAGTTCGCTCCGTATGCACCCCGGAAAGCGGAAGCGCCGGAAAGCGTCGGCTGACGCGCTCCACTGCCCGACCTCGCGGCCAAGCTGGACGAACAGCTGGACACCAAGGGCGCGTCGAAGGAGGCAGTGGCGAACATGCCGGAGATCGACCTGATCCCGGCGTGGGCGGAGGCGTACTTGGACCTGGAGCGGGAGGCCCTGGCGCTGTCCTGTACGACAACCAGGTCCTGCCCGGCCTGCTCCAGACCGAGAACTACGCACGTGCCGTGTTCGACAGCCGAGTTCCCACGTTCAGCAGGAAGGAGATCGACACGCATATCGGCACACGTCCGAGGCGCCAGGAGATCCTGCGCCGCGAAGTGCCACCCACGACCAGCTTCGTCATCTCCGAGGCCATTGTCCGAGACCGCCTCGGAGGCAACGCGGTGTACCGGGAAACCTTGCACCACCTTCGGGAATGCGCCGATCCGCCGGGCATCTCCCTCCAGGTCATGCCGCTGGGCCGGACGTCTCACGCAGGGCTCGACGGGCCGTTCATCCTGCTGGAAACACCGGACCACCAACGCGTCGCGTACACCGAAACTCAGCGCGGCAGCCGGCTCATCTCCGACCGGACGAGATCAGCATCCTGGCCCAGAGATATGCGATGCTGCGGACGCAGGCCCTAAACGCCGAGGAAAAGCAGGGCCTGTTGGACCGGCCGCCAGGAGAGTTATGAGCACCGCACGAGAGTGGTTCAAGTCCAGCTACAGCGGCAGCGAGGGCGGGGCCTGCCTCGAAATCGCCTACGACTGGCAGAAATCGAGCCACAGCGGCAGCGATGGCGGCGAATGCGTCGAGATCGCCGCCCACCCCGCCGCGATCCACATCCGCGACTCCAAGAACCCGGACGGCCCCGTCCTCACCTTCGCCCCCACCACCTGGACGGCCTTCGCCGGCTTCGCCGCCGACCGGCGACCCGCCTGAACCCACCGGAGGAATCGCACCGCCATGGCTGTCATCCACCGCACCACCCTGACGCCCACCAAGCTGGAACTCCTCACCACCTGGCTGCCCGCGCAGCCCTGGTACCGGAGCACCGGGCAGCAGCCCGAGCCGGCCCGGACCGGCGGATTCCGCCTGGACGACCCGAAGGGCGAGGTCGGGATCGAGTTCATGGTGGTCACCGACACCTCGGGGGACCAACCGGTCACGTACCAGGTGCTGTTCAGCTATCGCGGCACACCGCTCGCGGGCGCCGACGACGCACTCATCGGCACCACGGAACACGGCGTACTGGGGCAGCGCTGGGTGTACGACGGGGCGCACGACCCGGTCGTCGTGGCCCAGCTGCTCGCGCTCGTCGCCGGCGAGGCCGAGCCGCAGATGCAGAGCACGAGCGACACCCCGGACCCGTCCGTCACCGCCCGGCTCGACGAACCCGGCAGCACGGCGGAGGTCGCCTCCTTCACCGCCACCAACAGCCCGGACGGCACGGACATCCTGGTCACGACGGCACCGGACGGACGCGGACTCACCCTCCGCGTCAACCGCGTGCTCCGGCCCGGACAGAACGCCGACGGCCAGGCACTCGGCGACGTCACCGCGCCCGCGCCACTGCCCGACGGCACCATGGCGCCCACCGAGTTCGTCGTCGTTCACGCACACCCGTAGCCGAACCGGAGCGCCGGACCGGTTGTCAGTGGCCGCGCCTAGAGTCATAGGCATGGCGACGCTCCCGAACCCGCTCCCGTCCCTGGCCACTTCAGGGCTCCGACTCCCGCCCGGCACGCTGGTGGACACCACGATCGACGGCACCTGGCACGAGCCGCTGCTCTGGTGTGCCGACGAGCCCGCGTCCCACGGCACATGGCGCACACTGCGCGCGGCCGGGCGGGCGGTCGGCCTGCTTCCCGTACTGATAGACGGCGGGCGACGCGACGAGCGGCCCGAGGACTGGGACCTGACCCCGGACAGCACCACGTACCCCGGCGACCACGACGCCGAGGAGGTGCTCAGCGAGTACTGGGAGGACTGCGCGCCCGAGGAGCTCGACGCCGCCGAGGGCGAGTGGCCGGGCCTGGCCCCCGTCCCGGCCGCCGAGGGACAGGACGCCCCCGACGACCTGGCGGCCGCGATCGCCGAGGAGTGCGTCGGCCCGGACGGCTGGTACCCCGGCTCGCGGGTGGCACTCGTCCCGGCCCGGCGCAGCGCGGACATACCGGCGGCGATCGGCTGGTCGGGCCCGCTCAACTTCGAGGAGGACACGGCCCGGCTCTGTGCCGTGCTCCGCTCCTGGGAGGACCGCTTCGGCATACGGGTCGTGGTGCTGGGCTTCGACACCCTGATGGTCTCGGTCGGGCGCCCGCCCACCACCCTCCCGGAGGCCCGCGCGGTCGCCGCCGAGCACTTCGCGTTCTGCCCGGACAACATCGAGCAGAACCCGCCGTACGACCTGGACGTCTACGCCGAGAAGATGGTGCTGAACCAGGAGACCTGGTCCTTCTGGTGGGACTGACCCGAGCCGACCGGAGGCCCTGGGTACGGAAACTCATGTGCCGCACCGGGGCACCCGGTTGAATCGCACGCATGCCCGACAACGTCACGGACGAAGCCCCCGACAGCACCAACAGCACCAACAGTGCCCGGCACACCTGGGTCGCCTCACTGATCTCCACGGTCGTCACGCTCCCGCTCGCGTTCTTCGCCCTGGTGTACAGCATGCTTTCGCCGATGGCCTGCGACTCCTGCTCAAAGGCGGATGCCGACCGATTCGACGCGAGTTTCGGTCCGGCCTGGACGGTCTCCTGCTTCGGCCTGCTCCTGGCCCTGGTCATCCTGGTGGCGAGCTGGGTGTTCACCAGGCGCAGGCCACCGACCGCGATCGGCCTCGCCGTGGCCGCACCCGCCACCGTGTTCTTCACCTGGGTCGCCTTCATGACCCTGATCAACTGGCCCTGAACCTTCGAACGGACGAACACCGCCCATGACCCCCGAGCCGGCCCCTGACGACGCCACCCGCGCTACCCACGCCACCCTTGCCTCCCCCGCCGACCAGCTCACCCACCTCGCCCGCCTCGTCGAGGAGTTCCGCGCCCTGCCGGCCGACAGCGACAGGAAACGCGAGATCATCGCCGGACTGGACGACAACACGGCCGCGCAGCCGTTCCTCGTCTCGGTGGTCGCCGACGCGGGCGAGTACGACCTCGCCCGTACCGAAGCCGCCACCGTCCTGCGCCTGTGGCCCCCGACCGACCCCGATCTGCGCCACCGCGCGGGCAGGGCCCTGCTGGCGGCGCTGAACGACCCCGAGGAGGATCTGGTGCGGCAGTACGCGGCGATGGCGCTCGGCCCCTACGCCTCGGACGACCCGGCGGTCACCGAGGCCCTGATCGCCGCCGGAGGGTCCGCGGAGGACCCCCTCGTACAGGCCTGCGCGAGATCCGCCCTGGAAGAAGCGGGCCTCGCCTGATCACATCCGGACAGACTTCGAGACAACCCGATCGCGATCCGGAACATCCTCTCTCACAAGCCCCGCGCCACCGGTACGGGACGGTGAACGAGGAGCTGGAGCATGGCCCGAAGCCCCATCCGCCCCACCCGAGCGATCCGCCATCGCAGACTCGGCATCGACTATCCCCGCCGGGGGAAACGCACTTGGCGCCGCTGGATCCCTTCGTGGCGGCAGGTGCTGAGCGGGGTCCTGCTCGGAGTCGTCGCACTGGCCGGCCTGTTCGCCGTGGTGTACGCGTCCGTCGACATCCCGAACGAGAACGACGAGGCGCGCAGACAGGGCACCGTCTACTACTGGGCGGACGGCAGCCAGTTGGTGAGCGTGGGCGCGGTCAACCGGCAGAACGTGACGCTCGCCGACATACCCGATTCGGTGGAGAACGCGGTCATCGCCGCCGAGAACGAGACCTTCTACTCCGACCCGGGGGTATCGGCGACGGGCATCGCCCGCGCGGCCGTGAGCATCGTCAAGGGCGGTGAGACCCAGGGCGGCTCCACCATCACCCAGCAGTACGTGAAGAACACCTATCTCAGCCAGGAGCAGTCGGCCACCCGGAAGTTCAAGGAATTCTTCATCTCGCTGAAGCTGAACAACAAGCAGGGCAAGAAGGAGATCCTCCAGGGGTATCTGAACACCAGCTGGTTCGGCCGCGGCGCCTACGGCATCCAGGCAGCGGCGAACGCGTACTACGGAATCCCCGCGAAGGACCTCGACCCCAGCCAGGCGGCGCTGCTCGCCTCCCTGCTCAAGGGGGCGGAGCAGTACGACCCCGCGGGTGGCAAGGGCAACCACGAACGCGCCGTCGACCGCTGGGAGTGGATCCTCGACCGGCAGGTGGAGATCGGGACGATGACGAAGGCCGAACGGGCCGCGTACCAGAAGTTCCCCGAGCCGAAGCCGGCCGCGAAGCCGACCAGCCTCGGCGGCCAGACCGGCTATCTCGTCGACATCGCCAACAAGTACATCAAGAAGCGTTCGGGCCTCACCGACAAGGACCTCTTCCGGGGCGGCTACCGGGTGCACACCACCTTCGACAAGGCGAGGGTGGGGCAGTTGGAGCGGGCCGTGCGCAGCGTGCGCAAGCGCGACCTCGACCCGAAGAAGCGCTCCGAGGACAAGTACGTCGAGGTCGGCGCCGCATCCGTGCGGGCCGACGGGGCCGTGGTCGCGGTGTACGGCGGAGCCGACGCGATCACCCACTTCGCCAACAACGCCGACACGGCGGGCGTCCCCGTCGGCTCGGCCTTCAAGCCCTTCGTGCTGGCTGCGGCACTCCAGCACGGCGACGGGATCACCCTGGACAGCGGCTACGACAGTACGGGGCGTCTGATCAAGAACGGCCCGTACACGGCGCTCCCCACCCCGTCGGGTGCCGGTCCCGGTCGGGCGATGGTCACGGCACCGACTCCCCTGCGCGATGCGCTGATCAAATCGTCCAACGCCACCTTCACGCTGCTCGGCAAGGACATCGGGCTGAAGAAGGTGAAGGAACTGGCGGTATCGGCCGGGCTGCACAAGGAGAGCCTGGCCCGTCTGGACAAGTCCTTCCCCCTCGGCACGTCCACACCGAGCGCGGTCAGGATGGCGGACGCGTACACCGCCTTCAGCAACGACGGCATGAGGGCCGACCCCTACTCGGTGACCGGGATGACCCGGGACGGTGAGGAGATCGAGGGCTTCGAGAAGCCCGAACTGCGGCGCGCGATGGACGCCTCGGTGGCCGACGATGTGAACAGCACCCTGGGGATGGCGGCCTGGACGCGGCTGGGCCAGGACGGGCAGTTCGGCACGTTCGCCAGGACCAAGGCCGCCGACGACCTCTCGGCGGGCGCGACCAGCGAGGACGACCGGATGAAGTCGGCCTGGTTCATCGGCCACACCCAAGGGCTGACCACGGCCGTCACGATGTTCCGCAACAAGCCGGGCACCCCTCAACTGCTGGGAATGCAGGGGGTCGGCGGACCCGATTCGGGGCGCGGCAATGTCTTCCCGCTCCGGATCTGGAACGCCTACGTCACAGGGAAGTAGGCCCACGGACCGGGGGCTGACAACGGCGTGGGGCCGACAACCGACAACCGACAACCGGAGCCGGAGCCGGCAACCGGGCAAAGCAGCACTCTGCGCATTGGTCTTGACCAATATCCTATTGTGTGAAGAACTTGGCCGAAGCCGCCACGGAATCTTTACAAGCACCTCCGCTGGAGAGACACGCCCCCATGCGCATATCCGCAACCGCCGCCGCCGCGTCCGCAGTGCTCGGCGGAGCCCTCGTCCTCGGCCTGACGGCCGTCCCGGCCGCACAGGCCACACCCGCCGCCGACGCGGCGGCCTGCACCACCGACGCCTTCGGAATCGCCGGAAAGTACGGCGAGTTCGTCCTCGGTGACGACGTCCACACCCCCGACGCGGAAGGCGCGGTGGCCGTAGGTGGCAACGCCGACTTCCGCGGCGGCTTCAGCGCCGCCAACGAACTGACGGCCGCGGAGGTCGACGCCCTGCCCGGCCGGGCGTCCCTCGTCGTCCGCGGCGACCTGCTCAACGGCAGTTCCGTCACCGCGGTGATGAAGGGCAACGCGGTCGTCGGCGGCAAGGTCAGCGACCGCGCCCTCGAAATGCACTCCGGCACCTTCAGCAAGAACGCCGGACTGATCGACTTCGACGCCGAGTTCGGCAAGCTCCGGTCCTACTCCACCGCACTGGCGAAGGAACCGGCGACCGGCGGCACCGAAGTGAAGCCGAGCGGCAGCAAGCTCACCCTGGAGGGCGGGAACACCACCCGCAACATCTTCGAGGTGACGGCCGAACAGCTCGAAGGCGCCAAGGACATCTACCTCAAGGTCCCCGCGGGCGCCACCGCGATCGTCAACGTCAGCGGCACGACGTACGACATGGCCAAGGCCGGCACCACCGGCTTCTTCCTCTCCGGCGGCCAGGACTACGTACTCGACGACAAGCTCCAGAGCGCCTCCGACGGCAAGGTCCGTGCCCGCCTGCTGTGGAACTTCCCCGACGCCACTACGGTCACCAAGAGCAGCCAGGCCGCCTGGCCCGGCAGCGTGCTGGCCCCCAGGGCACACCTGGAGCTGGGCACCGGCGCCCCCGTCAACGGCTCGGTCTGGGTCGCCTCGCTGCACGGCTCGGGCGGCGCGGAGACGCACCACTTCCCCTTCACCGGCTGCCTCCCGGAGACCGGCGGGACCCCGCCCCCGGCCACCCCGACCCCGGGCAACACCCCCGGCACCACGCCGCCGGTGACCGGCACCCCCTCCGCCCCGGCGAGCACACCGCCGGCGAGCGGCACCCCGTCCGACAGCCCCTCCGAATCCGCACCGGCCACCCCGGCCCCGTCGCAGAGCACGCCCGGCGGCAAGGACGGCGATCTGGCCTCGACCGGCAGCAGCGGCACCATCCCGCTGGCCATCGGCACCGTCGTGGTGCTCGCCGCGGGCGCCGGCCTGACCGTGGCGGCCCGCCGCCGCTCCAAGCGGGCCTGACGCGAAAGGGCGCCTGTGGGAACCCCGCACACGCGGAAATCCCACAGGCGCCCCGGCACCTGCCCGGCTACGCGGAGAGCCGCCTCGCGACCTCCGTCGCCCAGTACGTCAGGATCATCTGCGCACCCGCGCGCCGGATCCCGGTCAGGCTCTCCAAGATCGCCGCGTCCCGGTCGATCCAGCCCTTCTCGGCCGCGGCCTCGATCATCGCGTACTCACCACTGATCTGGTACGCCGCGACCGGCACGTCCACCGAGTCGGCGACCTTCGCGAGGATGTCCAGGTACGGACCGGCCGGCTTCACCATGACCATGTCGGCCCCCTCCGCGAGGTCGAGCGCCACCTCGCGCTGCGACTCACGGCTGTTCGCCGGGTCCTGCTGGTACGTCTTGCGGTCGCCCATGAGCGACGAGCCGACGGCCTCGCGGAACGGCCCGTAGAACGCCGAGGCGTACTTCACGGTGTAGGCGAGGATCGAGACGTCCTCGTGGCCCGTCTGGTCGAGCGCGTCGCGGACGACACCGACCTGGCCGTCCATCATGCCGCTCGGGCCCACCACATGGGCGCCCGCGTCGGCCTGGACCTGGGCCATCTCGGCGTACCGCTCCAGCGTCACGTCGTTGTCGATCCGGCCGTCCTCGGTGAGCACACCGCAGTGGCCGTGGTCGGTGTACTCGTCCAGGCACAGGTCCGACATGATGACGAGATCGTCACCGACCTCCGCACGCACCGCGCGCAGCCCGGCCTGGAGGATGCCGTCCGGGTCGGTGCCCGCCGTGCCCCGGGCGTCCTTCTTCTCGTCCGTGGGGACGCCGAAGAGCATGATTCCGGAGACCCCGGCCGACACCGCCTCGACGGCGGCCTTCCGCAGGGTGTCCAGGGTGTGCTGCTGCACGCCGGGCATGGTCGAGATGGCGACCGGGGCATCGA
Source organism: Streptomyces sp. NPDC127117 (assembly GCF_042677325.1). NCBI lineage: Bacteria > Bacillati > Actinomycetota > Actinomycetes > Kitasatosporales > Streptomycetaceae > Streptomyces > Streptomyces sp. NPDC127117. Next base: position 16,539 of record NZ_JBHXTM010000027.1, on the reverse strand, counting down.
TGCCCTCGCGCACGAACGCGGGCAGGATCAGATTCGCCGCATCGAGCCGTGTCTCGGCGACCATCCGCCGCATCGTCGGGGTCGTCCGCAGCCGCCGGGGGCGGGAGCCGGGGAAGTTTCCGTACACAGTCATTCTTCGAGATTAGACCCGTACACATCACCGTCTTACCGACACCTGCGCCGGGAAAAGAGCGCCAAACGAACGAGCGGGGGCCCGGCCGCCGAAGCGACCGGGCCCCTCACACACTCCGAACGCGCGGCTCAGGTCGTCGTACGACGCCGCCGCGCACCGGGACGCCGCTCGCTCGGCCGCGTCACCGGGTCACCGGCCTCCTTCGCCGCCTCCCGGCGCCGCGCACCGAACTCCGCGAGGGCCTCGGCCAGCTTGTGCACCGAGGGCTCCGGGGACAGGACGTCGACCCGCAGGCCGTGCTCCTCGGCGGTCTTCGCGGTGGCCGGGCCGATACACGCGATCACCGTCACGTTGTGCGGCTTGCCCGCGATGCCGACCAGGTTCCGCACGGTCGACGACGAGGTGAAGAGCACCGCGTCGAAACCGCCGCCCTTGATGGCCTCACGCGTGTCGGCGGGCGGCGGCGAGGCGCGGACCGTGCGGTACGCGGTGACGTCGTCGACCTCCCAGCCCAGCTCGATGAGCCCGGCCACCAGCGTCTCGGTGGCGATGTCGGCGCGCGGCAGGAAGACCCGGTCGATCGGGTCGAAGACCGGGTCGTACGGCGGCCAGTCCTCCAGCAGACCGGCGGCGGACTGCTCACCGGACGGCACCAGGTCCGGCTTCACACCGAAGTCGACCAGCGCGGCGGCGGTCTGCTCACCCACGGCCGCGACCTTGATCCCGGCGAAGGCACGGGCGTCGAGCCCGTACTCCTCGAACTTCTCCCGGACGGCCTTCACGGCATTGACGCTGGTGAAGGCGATCCACTCGTAACGGCCCGTGACCAGACCCTTGACCGCACGCTCCATCTGCTGGGGCGTACGGGGCGGCTCGACGGCGATCGTCGGGACCTCGTGCGGCACGGCACCATAGGAACGAAGCTGGTCGGAGAGCGACGCGGACTGCTCCTTCGTACGCGGTACGAGCACCTTCCAGCCGAACAGCGGCTTGGACTCGAACCACGCGAGCTGGTCGCGCTGGGCGGCGGAGCTGCGCTCACCGACCACGGCTATGACGGGCCGGTGACCCTCCGGCGACGGCAGCACCTTCGCCTGCTTCAGGACCTGGGCGATCGTCCCGAGGGTCGCCGTCCAGGTGCGCTGGCGGGTCGTCGTACCGGCGACCGTCACGGTCAGCGGGGTGTCGGGCTTGCGGCCCGCCGAGACCAGCTCACCGGCAGCCGCGGCCACCGAGTCGAGCGTCGTCGAGATGACGGCCGTGGCATCGCTCGCGCCGACCTCGGCCCAGCAGCGGTCGGAGGCGGTACGGGCGTCCACGAACCTGACGTCCGCGCCCTGCGCGTCACGCAGCGGCACACCGGCGTACGCGGGCACACCCACGACGTTGGCGACACCCGGCACGACCTCGAAGGGGATGCCGGCGGCGGCGCAGGCGAGCATCTCGGCACCCGCGTTCCCGTCCAGTCCCGGATCACCCGAGACGGCACGGACGACCCGCCTGCCGCCCCTCACGGCCTCCATGACAAGATTGGCCGCATCCCTGAGAACGGGAACACCGGCGGCTGCTGACTGCGCGTCAACAACCGTCAGCTCGGGTGTGCTTACGCTTGCCCGCGCATGGCAGCGAACGACGCCGAGGACGTCCGGCTCGGCGACAAGGACGTCCGCGCTCGCAAGCGCCTCGACGGCGCGCAGAGTCAGCAGCCCCGGGTCGCCGGGACCGGCGCCGAGGAAGGTGACGTGCCCTTGTGCGGACAGGGCCGGAAAGTCGGATGCGGCGGGGCCGGTGGGGCTCAAAGTGCTCGCTCCCCCATAAGACCGGCCGCACCCTTGGCAAGCATCTCGGCCGCGAGCTCGCGACCGAGAGCCGCCGCGTCGTCCTGCGACGTGGGGACGGGACCGGTGGTGGACAGCTGCACCAGCGAGGAACCGTCGGTGGAACCGACGACTCCGCGCAGGCGCAGTTCGTTGACAGCCTGTCCGTCGACCAGGAGGTCGGCCAGCGCACCCACAGGTGCGGAGCAACCGGCCTCCAGGGCGGCGAGCAGGGCACGCTCGGCGGTCACGGCGGCCCGGGTGTACGGGTCGTCGAGCTCGGCGAGCGCTGCGGCGAGGTCGGCGCTGGTCTCAGCGCACTCGATCGCCAGTGCTCCCTGGCCGGGAGCGGGCAGGACGGTGTCGACCGACAGGAAGTCGGTCACCTCACCGGTCCGGCCGAGGCGGCTGAGCCCGGCCGCGGCGAGTACCACCGCGTCCAGCTCACCGCTCCGGACAAATCCGATACGCGTATCGACGTTCCCCCGGATCGCCACGGTCTCGATTTCGAGGCCGTGGTTACGGGCGTACGCGTTGAGCTGCGCCATGCGGCGCGGCGAGCCGGTACCGATGCGGGCACCGGACGGCAGCTGCTCGAAGGTCAGCCCGTCCCGCGCCACCAGCACGTCGCGCGGGTCCTCGCGCACCGGCACGGCGGCCAGCACGAGGCCCTCGGGCTGCGCGGTCGGCAGGTCCTTCAGCGAGTGGACGGCGAAGTCCACCTCACCGCGCAGCAGCGCGTCGCGCAGCGCCGCGACGAACACACCGGTGCCGCCGATCTGCGCGAGATGCTCCCGCGAGGTGTCGCCGTACGTGGTGATCTCGACGAGCTCGACGGCGCGCCCGGTCACCTCGCTGACCGCGTCGGCGACGAGGCCGGACTGCGCCATGGCGAGCTTGCTGCGCCGGGTGCCCAGCCTCAGCGGCTTGTCGGCCCCCGCGACCGGGGTTGTGTTGTCGGTCATGACCGCCCTCGATTCGGGTCGTTCAGGTCTGCCCGGGAGACGGCGGCGACCGTCTGCGGGTCGAGGTCGAAGAGTTCCCGCAGCGCGTCGGCGTACCCGGCGCCGCCGGGCTCGCTGGCGAGCTGCTTGACCCGCACGGTGGGCGCGTGCAGGAGCTTGTCGACGACGCGGCGCACGGTCTGCGAGATCTCGGCGCGCTGCTTCTCGTCCAGGTCGGGGAGGCGCCCGTCGAGCCGCGCGATCTCGCCCGCGACCACTCCGGCGGCCATCGTGCGCAGCGCGACGACGGTCGGGGTGATGTGGGCGGCGCGCTGAGCGGCGCCGAAGGCGGCGACCTCGTCGGCGACGATGGTGCGCACCTGGTCCACATCGGCCGCCATCGGGGCGTCCGCCGACGCCTCCGCGAGCGACTCGATGTCGACGAGGCGCACACCGTCGAGCCGGGCCGCCCCGCCGTCGATGTCACGCGGCATCGCGAGGTCGAGCAGGGCCAGGCGTACGGGGCCGGCGCCCTGGGCGGGCACGGTGGCCCGGCGGACCGCCTGGCGCACCGCACCGGCGCTGCCGTTCTCCACCCAGGCGGCGTGCCGGTCGGCGTCGGCCGGGGCGGGAGCGGGCACCGCGGGCGCGGCGGGAGCCTCGGCGGCGTCGCCGATGTCCAGTCCGAGCGCGTCGGCGACGGCCTCCGCGGTCAGCACCAGACCGGTCGCACCGGTGCAGGAGACGACGACATCGGCACGTGTCAGTTCGTCGCGGACCGCGGCCATCTCCACGGCACGGGCGGCCACGCCGGTGCCTCCGGGCTGGACCAGGATCTCGACGAGCCGGTCGGCGCGGGCCCGGGTCCGGTTGGCGACGACGATCTCGGCGACACCGGTACGGGCCAGGGTGGCGGCGGCGAGCGAGGACATCGAGCCCGCGCCGATCACCAGTGCGCGCTTGCCCTCGGCCCAGCCGGCGACGTCCGCACCGGCCGCGAGCTGTTCGAGACCGAAGGTGACGAGCGACTGCCCGGCCCGGTCGATCCCGGTCTCGCTGTGGGCCCGCTTGCCGACCCGCAGGGCCTGCTGGAACAGGTCGTTCAGCAGCCGGCCGGCCGTGTGGAGCTCCTGCCCCAGCGCCAGCGCGTCCTTGATCTGGCCGAGGATCTGGCCCTCGCCGACGACCATGGAGTCCAGCCCGCACGCCACCGAGAACAGGTGGTGGACGGCCCGGTCCTCGTAGTGCACATAGAGGTACGGAGTGAGCTCGTCCAGCCCGACGCCGCTGTGCTGGGCGAGGAGCGTGGACAGCTCGGCGACGCCCGCGTGGAACTTGTCCACGTCGGCGTACAGCTCGATGCGGTTGCAGGTGGCCAGCACGGCGGCCTCGACCGCGGGTTCCGCGGCGAGCGTGTCCTGGAGCAGCTTGGCCTGCGCCTCGGCGGTCAGCGAGGCCCGCTCCAGTACGGAGACCGGGGCGCTGCGGTGGCTCAGCCCTACGACAAGAAGACTCATGCCGGCATCACGGCGGGCATGTCCCCGTCGGGTCCCTTCCGGCTGCCGGAGGCCGAGCGCACCGGGGGCGCGGCCGGGTCCGAGCTGCTCTCGGCGGTGTCCTCGCCGGCCTTGCGCTGCTCGTGGAAGGCGAGGATCTGGAGCTCGATGGAGAGGTCGACCTTGCGGACGTCGACGCCGTCGGGCACGGACAGCACGGTCGGCGCGAAGTTCAGGATGGAGGTGACGCCCGCGGCGACGAGCCGGTCGCAGACCTGCTGCGCGGCACCGGCCGGGGTCGAGATGACACCGATCGACACGCCGTTGTCACCGACGATCCGCTCCAGTTCGTCGGCGTGCTGGACGGGGATGCCCGCGACCGGCGTGCCGGCCATCGCGGGGTCGGCGTCGATCAGCGCGGCGACCCGGAAACCACGGGAGGCGAAGCCGCCGTAGTTGGCGAGCGCGGCGCCGAGGTTACCGATACCGACGATCACGACCGGCCAGTCCTGGGTGAGCCCGAGTTCGCGGGAGATCTGGTACACGAGATACTCGACGTCGTAGCCGACGCCGCGCGTCCCGTACGAGCCGAGGTAGCTGAAGTCCTTGCGCAGCTTGGCGGAATTGACCCCCGCCGCCGCGGCGAGTTCCTCGGACGAGACCGTGGGTACCGAGCGCTCGGAGAGCGCGGTCAGTGCGCGCAGATACAGCGGAAGTCGGGCGACGGTGGCCTCGGGAATTCCTCGGCTACGGGTCGCCGGTCGGTGAGTTCGGCCAGTTGCCACGGTGCTCCTGCGGGATGAGCGGGGCTGCAGGCGGCCGTATTTCCCAAGGCCGCCCCGTCGAATGCAGGCTATGTCTTTGTGAACGCGTGCACAAAGATAGTGTCCGTTTTGTCCGGTCAAAGTGACCGGGGTCACGCACATTCGTCGCGCGATCCCGGAACCAAGGATCGCATCAGCCCGTTGCGGGCCCGAAGGGGGCAAAGCGGCACACACTCCTCACAGCCACTCCCCCGAGAGCACTCAAAACGCCCACGATGGTAACCGTCTTTCGCTCATGACCCCAGTGCCGCGCGCAGCCTCGCCGGGTCCACCCGCCAGAACGTGTGCTGTTCGTCATCGATCAGCACCACCGGAATCTGCTCCCAGAACTCCCGGTACAGCTCCTCGTCCACGGTGATGTCCTTCTCCTCCCAGGACGCGCCGGTCTCCTCGCACACCTCCCGCACCACCTGCCTCGCGTCGTCACAGAGGTGACACCCGGGTTTCCCGACCAGGGTCACCACACGTTCCGCGGGCTTCTTCTTCGTACGTCGAAACAAGGCACTCATGCCTTCATTCTGCGCCGGGAGAGAAGCTGTTCCGCCCTTGATCCGGTACGCCCGGAATCACCCGTTCAACAAATCGGCGGCCGAGAGTTCACGCCGCGGCATCCCGGCAGGTCGGGAAGGGCCGAACCGACTGGCTATGCTCACGACATGGCCGCTCTTGGATGGCTCACACCCCGTAGGCGCCCCGCGACAGCACGGAGCGTGCTGGCCGGCGAGGCAGCAGCTGAGGCAGCGCGGAAATCCACCCTCCCCGACGATCAGTCCCCCGGCACCGAGCAGGGCGCCGCCGCGAAGGCGGAGGCCGAGGAGGCACCCTTCCCCGTCGTCGGCGACGAACGGGCCGCCGCCTTCTTCGACCTGGACAACACCGTCATGCAGGGCGCGGCGATCTTCCACTTCGGCCGCGGCCTGTACAAGCGGAAGTTCTTCCAGCGCCGCGAGCTGACCCGGTTCGCCTGGCAGCAGGCCTGGTTCAGACTGGCGGGCGTCGAGGACCCGGAACACATGCAGGACGCCCGCGACAGCGCCCTGTCCATCGTCAAGGGCCACCGGGTCTCCGAGCTGATGTCCATCGGCGAGGAGATCTACGACGAGTACATGGCCGACCGCATCTGGCCCGGCACCCGGGCCCTCGCCCAGGCCCACCTCGACGCCGGGCAGCGCGTCTGGCTGGTCACCGCGGCCCCGGTCGAGACCGCCACGATCATCGCCCGCCGGCTCGGCCTGACCGGTGCCCTCGGCACGGTCGCCGAATCCGTCGGCGGCGTCTACACCGGCCGGCTGGTCGGCGAGCCGCTGCACGGCCCCGCGAAGGCCGAGGCGGTCCGCGCCCTGGCCGCCGCCGAGGGCCTGGACCTCGACCGCTGCGCGGCGTACAGCGATTCGCACAACGACATCCCGATGCTGTCCCTGGTCGGACACCCGTACGCGATCAACCCGGACGCCAAGCTCCGCAAGCACGCCCGCGCGCTCGACTGGCGGCTGCGGGACTACCGGACGGGCCGCAAGGCGGCCAAGGTCGGCATCCCGGCCGCGGCCGGCGTCGGCGCGATCGCGGGCGGCACCGCCGCCGCCGTCGCCCTGCACCGCCGCCGCCGCTGACCCGGCGCTCTCCCCGCCCGGCCCCTCCGGGGGCCGGGTCAGCCACGCCCGGAGCCCGGCGGCCGATCGGAACCCCTTACCCACCGACCGCTCCGGCCAGTCGCATTGCTCGCACACGACCACAACCCGTCGCCCCGACAGGCAGATAGCGAAGTAATTCGATCAGTAAACGGTCACGATGTGCTACTAGATGCGTCGTTTAGTCGCTACAGAAGCGACGTAATCGATGATTTGAGCAACTGGGTGTAGCACTGCCTGTACGAAGCGTTATTCTCCTCAGACGCATTCCGGAACCCACCACTCACTACGACGAGTGACGGTTTCGCACTGCACGTGATGGAAGCTCTGCCTCTGGGAGTCCCGTGTACCCACACGTCGGGGTTGACGCCTCGGGCCTGGCTACGCTGCGCGCAACGGTCGCCGACCGCTTGCGCGGCTTCGTCCCCACCGCGTACGCCGTACCCGCATTTGCCGCCCCTGCACCTGCCGGCCCCTGCTACGCCCTGGCCGAACGCAGTGCGGCGGTCGGAAGACGCAGCAACCGCGGCGCAACAACCACGTCCACCGTTCGTCGGCCGACCGCCGACAGCGACAGCGCGCGCATGATGGATCTCGTCGAGCGCGCACAGGCCGGCGAGGCCGACGCCTTCGGCCGCCTCTACGACCAGTACAGCGACACCGTCTACCGATACATCTACTACCGCGTGGGCGGCAAGGCGACGGCGGAGGACCTCACCAGTGAGACCTTCCTGCGCGCCCTGCGCCGCATCTCCACGTTCACCTGGCAGGGCCGCGACTTCGGCGCCTGGCTGGTCACCATCGCCCGCAATCTCGTCGCCGACCACTTCAAGTCCAGCCGCTTCCGGCTGGAAGTGACCACCGGCGAAATGCTCGACGCCAACGAGGTCGAGCGCAGTCCCGAGGACTCCGTCCTGGAGTCCCTCTCCAACGCCGCGCTCCTCCAGGCCGTGCGCCGGCTCAACCCCCAGCAGCAGGAGTGCGTGACCCTGCGCTTCCTGCAAGGCCTCTCGGTCGCCGAGACCGCCCGGGTCATGGGCAAGAACGAGGGCGCGATCAAGACCCTTCAGTACCGCGCCGTCCGTACGCTGGCCCGGCTCCTCCCGGACGATGCCCGCTGACCACACGCCCGGCCGAGTCACTCTCGGCGACACCCCCGTCACACACTGGTCCGATCATCCTTCGTGCGTAACCCAAGTGCCGCGCCCCTCGTTGTGCCGGTTGCAGGCCCCCTGTCGTCACCCCATGTCCGCCGACACTCACTCATTCGTGTGGAAGCGCTCAAGGTGTGCAACCTTCCGGACCCCCAGGGGAGTCGACCGTCATGACGAGAGGAGGTGCCGCCAGTGATCGCAAACGTTTCGGCACACCGGCGGGCGAACGCCTTCGCCCAGGCCCTGGAGGAGCAGTCGCTCCGCGGTGCGGCGGCCGCACAGCCCGAGGAACCGGCCGAACCGGCCGACCACGGACAGCTGTTGGCCCTGGCGAACGGCCTCGGTGAGGTACCGAGGCCGGAGTTGGATCCCGAGGTCAAAGTGGTGCAGCGAGCCCAGCTCGTCGCCGCCATGGAGGCCATGTTCACCCAGGGCGGTGCGTCCGCGGGCCCTACGGTGCCCGAACAGCGGGCCAAGGGAGCCCACCGGGCCTCCCCGCTCCGGAAATTGCGTCCGCGTTCACGCTGGACGAAGGGCCTCGCGGCCGGCGGGCTCACCGTCGGTGTGGCGGCGGGCGCCTTCGGCGGAGTGGCCGCTGCCAGTTCCGACGCCCTGCCGGGTGATTCGCTGTACGGGCTCAAGCGCGGCATGGAGGACATCCACCTCGGCATGGCCAGCGGCGACGCCGACCGCGGTGAGGTCTACCTCGACCAGGCATCCACGCGGCTCAGCGAGGCCCGTCGGCTGATGGAGCGCGCCCGCTCCGGCGACCTGGACCACGAACAGCTCGGCGAGGTCAGGCGCACGCTCAACGGCATGACGCACGACGCCAGCGAGGGCCACCGCCTGCTCCACTCCGCCTACCAGCAGAACGGCGCCATCGGCCCCATCCAGACCCTGGACTCCTTCTCCCGCTCGCACCGCGAGAGCTGGAGCAGCCTGCGCGACCGGCTCCCCGTGCAGCTGACGGACGTCGGTGACCAGGTCAGCTCGGTCTTCGACGCCATAGACGAAGAGGTCCAGCCGCTCCAGTCACTGCTGCCCCGCCCCCCGGAAGGCAGCGGCGACGCCCGGCGTTCGGGCACCGCGGATCGGGGCACCCGCCCCTCGCACACCGCCCCCTCCGCGCCCACATCGCCGGAAGCCCCCCAGGGCCGTACGGGCGACAGCACCTCGCCCCACCCCTCGGGCTCGGGCAACGCCTCGTCCGAGGGCCTGATCAGCGGCACGGACGGCCTGTTCGGCACCCCGCCCCCCGGCACCGTCCCGTCCGCCGACGGCCGGGTCAGCACCCCGCCCACCCCGGACGTGACCCTCCCGCCGCTCCTCCCCGGCCTCCTCCCCGGCCTGGGGATCAACGGCGAGGACCTGAAGAACGACTAGCGCCACCTCATACGCGGAGGGGGACGGACTCCACGAGCCCGTCCCCCTCCGCGTGTCGGCACGCCCCTGCGCATCGGCACGCCCTCAGAAGAACACCGACCGCCGCTGCACCAGCAGCTTGTACAGCGTGTGCTGGATCTGCTCCCGCACCTGATCCGTCAGGTTGAACATCAGCATCGGATCCTCCGCCGCCTCCACCGGATACCCGCTGGTGGAGATCGGCTCCCCGAACTGGATCGTCCACTTCGTCGGCAGCGGCACCGCCCCGAGCGGCCCGAGCCACGGGAACGTCGGCGTGATCGGGAAGTACGGGAAGCCCAACAGCCGCGCCAGCGTCTTCGAGTTGCCGATCATCGGGTAGATCTCCTCCGCCCCCACGATCGAGCACGGAATGATCGGCACCCCGGCCCGCAGCGCCGTGGACACGAAGCCGCCCCGCCCGAAGCGCTGCAACTTGTACCGCTCCCCGAACGGCTTCCCGATGCCCTTGAACCCCTCCGGCATCACCCCCACGACCTCGCCCCGCCGCAGCAGCCGCTCCGCGTCCTCCGCACAGGCCAGCGTGTGCCCGGCCTTGCGGGCCAGCTCGTTCACCACCGGCAGCACAAAGACGAGATCGGCGGCGAGCAGCCGCAGATGCCGGTCCGCCGGATGGTTGTCGTGCACCGCGACCTGGAGCATCAGCCCGTCCAGCGGCAGCGTCCCCGAGTGGTTGGACACGATGAGCGCCCCGCCCTCGGAGGGGATGTTCTCGATGCCCTTCACCTCGACCCGGAAGTACTTCTCGTACACCGGCCGGAGCATCGACATCAGGACCTGATCGGTCAGCTCCTCGTCGTACCCGAACTCGTCCACGTCGTACTCACCCGTGACCCGCCGCCGCAGGAACGCGAGCCCGCCGGCGATCCGCCGGTCCCAGCCGCCGCGCCCGTCGGACTCCACGCCCTGCTGCCCGGCCCGCTGAGGCTCCGGGGGCTGCTTCGAGGCGTCCTGCTGCCCGGGCAGGGCGCTCACGGCCGCGGTCCCCACCGCGGAGGCCGCCGTGGGCCCCCGGCCACCGCCCCCCGAGGGCCGGCGCCGTGCGGGGCGCGCCGAACCGCCCGTCCGCGAACGGTCGTCGTCGAACGGAATGACCTTGGCATCCGCCATCGTCGATGCGCTCCTCTACCTGGCGCTGGGGGTCGGCTCGGTGTCGCCGGCCCCGGTGATCCCCGCGGCATCGCCGCCCGCCGTGGCGAACGGCACCGCCGCCAGCCGGTCGACCGCCCTGCCCACCGTCTCGGGCGGCAGCAGTCCGGGCCCCTGACTGCGCGCGAACTCCGCGAACGTCTCCGCGGTACTGAACCGGGGGTGGAAGCCGAGGGTCTCGCGCATCTGCACGGTGGAGACCACCCGGCCGTGGGTGAGCAGCCGGATCTGCTCCGGCGAGAAGTCCGTCATGCCGGCCGTACGCAGCGCCTGGCCGACCCAGGTGACCGCGGGCAGCAGCAACGGCACCGTCGGCCGCCCCAGCCGCCGCGAGCACTGCGAGAGCAGCAGCACCCCGTCCCCGGCGATGTTGAACGTGCCGCTGTTCAGCGTCCCGCGCCCCGGCTCTCCGGACGCGACGCCCAGGACGTCGATGACATCGTCCTCGTGCACGAACTGGAGCCTCGGGTCGTATCCGAACACCGTCGGCAGCACGGGCAGCGACAGATAGTCGGCCAGCGGCGAATCGGCCTTCGGCCCGAGGATGTTCGCGAACCGGAGCACGCACACGGCGACGTCCGGCCTGCGGCGCGCGAAGCCCCGTACGTACCCCTCGACCTCCACCGCGTCCTTCGCGAAGCCCCCGCTGGGCAGGGACTTGGGCGGGGTGGTCTCGGTGAAGACCGCCGGATCGCGGGGCGCCGAGCCGTACACGTTCGTGCTGGACTTGACCACCAGCCGCCGCACGCTGGGCGCCTTCTGGCAGGCACCGAGCAGCTGCATGGTGCCGATGACGTTGGTCTCCTTGACCGTCGTCCGGCCGCCCGTGCCGACCGCCTTGGCCGAGACGTCCAGATGCACCACCGTGTCGACGGAGTGCTCGGCGAGGACTCTGGCGATCGCGGGCTGGCGGATGTCCGCCGTCACGAAATCGGCGTCGCCCAGCCCGTGTCCGGGTACGACCGCGTCGACGGCGATCACCCGGTCCACACCCGGATCACGCTGGATGCGCCGCACGAAGCGGCCGCCCAGCTGCCGGGCCGCTCCCGTGACCAGCACGACCTTCCCCAAGATCAGCGCCTTCCGTCGAAAGGTTTCCCCTGGCCGTCACCGTAGCGGGTGGATGTTGCCCTGTGATGACCGCGCGGCGGCCTTCCTCCAAGTCTTTGGCCCGAATGCGGGCGACTGCCGGAGCGACTGTCCCCACAACGCACCGCAGCCCTCCCGCCTGACCGGCGGGAGGGCTGCGGATTCACGAACAGCGTTCGCTTACTTCTTGTTGCGACGCTGAACGCGCGTGCGCTTGAGCAGCTTGCGGTGCTTCTTCTTGGCCATCCGCTTGCGCCGCTTCTTGATAACAGAGCCCACGACTACCCTCGCTCACTTCTTCTTCACTGGTGCGGGGCGTCTGGGCCCACACGACCTACGTCGGCCTAGCCTACCCGCCAGCGCGTGAGGGGCGTAATCCGAGGTGAACCTCAGGCGGACTCCACCCCCACAAAGGACTCGCGGAGATACTCGTGAACCGCTTGCTCCGGAACCCGGAAGGACCTGCCCACCCGGATCGCCGGCAGATGACCGCTGTGCACCAAGCGGTACACGGTCATCTTCGACACTCTCATGACAGAGGCGACTTCCGCCACGGTCAGAAACTTGACCTCGTTGAGAGGCCTCTCGCTGCCAGCAGCCATGACCCACCTGTACCTTCCGCACGAGACGCCCACCGGCTTCCCCTCCGGTGACTCTTCGTCGTTGTGCGCTCACTCCCCAGATTAGGGGCGTGTGATGCGAGTGGGGAAGAGGTGAGACGATCGGCCGCCTACCGTGACAGAAACGCCCGATTGAGTACATAGCGCGTCAGCGGCCGGTAGTACGCGGACGGCACCGCGTCATCGAGCGGCACGGCGACCGCCACCCGCCCCTCGGCCTCCCCGACGAACAGCGCGGGATCGTCCGTATCGGCGAGACCGATCGCCTCAATGCCCAGCTGACCTGCCCCGCAGACCCAGCCGTGGTCCCCGACGACCAGCTCCGGCAACCGCCCCCGGCCCTCCGCGGCCGCCTCCAGGACGACCCTGACCGGCAGCGGGGAATGGGTATGTGCGCCGGTGTCACCACCGCGCGACCGCACGCCGGGTTCGCGCACCATCGCGACTCCCCGTACGTAGTCGAGGCTGCACGTGCGTACGCCGAACCGGGTCGTTATGTCGATACATCGCCCCTGCGCGGGGGTGAGTACGGAACACCCGGCCGCCGACATGGCGTCTGCCAGCGCTGCGTAGAAACCGAGCAGCCGGTGCGGATGACCGGTCCCGAACAGCACCGGCGCCCGCCGGACCGCGGCATGCGAGAGCCGCTCGGCGAAAGCGTCCAGACCTGCCAGGGTCCGCTCCGGATCGATCACATCCGGCCCCGAGACATGAGCGGGATCGTCCGAGACCCCGCACCTGTCGGCCATCAGCCGGAGCAGATCCTGCTCCTCCCAGCCACGCCCGGGGTCGAGGCCGAGTGTCACCCGCGGATCCCGGGCCGCGAAGAGCCGATAGCTCCGCAGACTCACCTCCCGCGAGGTGGCCACGGGCCCGGCCAGCCGGGCCGCCAGCAGATGCGCACGCAGCGCTCCGGTGCTCAACACTCCACCGATGCTCCCTCAACCACCCGGACGGGGGGCCGGAAGCCCGGTTACGCCCCACAGTTGGCGTAACCATTACGCGCCACCGCACAGAAACGGCCGCACCGCGACCACCCCCGCCCGGCTCAGGTCAGCAGCCCCCGCAACGGGAACGCCGCCCGCCGCGTCGCCAGCACCGCCTGGTCCAGCCGGTCCGCGGGGTCGTACCCCTCCTCCCACGACTTCCAGGAAGGCGTACGGCCGTCCGTCATCCGGGCCGGCCCCAACTGCCGCGTCCGGGCGTAGACCTCGTCCCGCCACGACGACGGGATCACCGACTCCGGGTCGACCGGCGCGTGCGCGGCGATCCCCACCAGATGCGTCCAGGACCGCGGCACCACATCGACCACCGCGTAACCGCCCCCGCCGAGGGCCACCCAACGACCGCCCTCCACATGCTCATGGGCGAGGTCGTGACAGGCCGACATCACCGCGCGCTGCGCGTCCAGCGAGACCGCGAGATGGGCGAGCGGGTCCTCGAAATGCGTATCGGCCCCGTGCTGACTCACCAGCACCTGCGGCCGGAAGTCCGCCAGCAGCTCCGGCACCACCGCGTGGAACGCCCGCAGCCACCCCGCGTCCCCCGTACCGGCCGGCAGCGCCACATTCACCGCACTGCCCTCACCCGCCCCGGAGCCGGTCTCCTCCGGCCAGCCGGTCTGCGGGAAGAGGGTCCGCGGGTGTTCGTGCAGCGAGATGGTCAGGACCCGCGGATCCTCCCAGAAGGCCGCCTGCACCCCGTCCCCGTGGTGGACATCCACATCGACGTACGCGACCCGCTCGGCACCCAGCTCCAGCATCCGCGCGATGGCGAGCGCCGGGTCGTTGTAGACGCAGAACCCCGCCGCGCCGCCCGGCATGGCGTGGTGCAGCCCGCCCGTGAAGTTCACGGCGTGCGCGGTGTCCCCGCGCCACACCGCCTCGGCCGCCGCCACCGACTGCCCGGCGATCAGCGCCGACGCCTCGTGCATCCCGGCGAACGCCGGATCGTCCACGGTCCCGAGCCCGTACTTCTGATCGGCGTGCTTCGGATCCGCCGAGGCGGCACGCACCGCGGCCACATAGTCCTCGCGGTGCACCAGCCGCAGCGTGGAATCCCCGGCGGGCTTGGCCGACACCACGTCCACCATGCCGTCGAGCCCGAACGCCCGGACCAGCCCCATGGTCAGGGCGAGCCTGACAGGGTCCATCGGATGACTTTCCCCGAAGTCGTATCCCGTTACTGCGTCATCCCACATCAACTGTGCGCGGCCGCTCATGCCCGCCACCGTATCGGGCGGACTCCGCGCCGAACGACTTGGCGTACACCAGCGTCGCGAGCACCAGCACCATCGGTACGAGCATCGCCCCCCGGTAGCTCCAGGCGTCCCCGAGCGCCCCCACCAACGGCGATCCCACCAGGAATCCCACGTAGTTGAAGACGTTCAGCCGGGCGATGGCCGTATCGCTCGCCCCGGGGAACATCCGCCCGGCGGCGGCGAAGGTCTGCGGAACGATCACACAGAGCCCGAGCCCCAGCATGGTGAACCCGAGCATCCCGACCCACGCCCCACCGGCGACCGCCACCACGGCGAACCCGGCAGCGGCCAGCACACTCCCGAACCGCACCACGGCCACGGCCCCGAACCGCCGCACCCCGAGGTCCCCCACGGCCCGCCCCAGCAGGGTCGTCACCATGTAGACGTTGTACGGGACGGTCGACAGCTGCTCCGAACTGCCCAGCACGTCCTGCAGATACTTCGCGCTCCAGTTGGAGACCGTCGAGTCCCCGATGTACGCGAAGCTCATCACCAGACAGAGCGGCATCAGCAGCTTGAAGGAGACCGAGGCCGCCCCCTTGCCCTGCGCCTCGCCCGACTCCGATTCCGGCTCCGCGCCCTCGGCGTACCACCGGCTCCCGATGAACGCGACGGGCAGCAGCACGACGACCGCCGGCAGATAGGAGACCAGGAGCGAAAGGTCCCAGTGCGCACCGGCCCAGGCCATGGACGCCCCGGCGATCCCGCCCAGGCTGTACGCGGCGTGGAACCCGAGCATGATGGACCGCCCGTAGGCCCGCTGGAGGCTGACGCCCATCATGTTCATGGAGGCGTCGAGCGCCCCGACGGACAGCCCGAACACGCCCAGCGCCAGGGCCGCCTCCCACAGCGCGTTCCCGGCGCCGGCGCCGAGCAGCGCGAGCATCACGACGGGCTGCGCCCACCTGAGCACGACCCTGGGCCGCACCCGCACGACCACCTTCTCGGTGACCACACTGCCGACCCCGGCCAGGATGGGCACTGCGGCCAGGAAGACGGGCAGCAGCCCGTCGGATATCCCGTACCGGTCCTGGATGGCGGGAATCCGCGTCACCAGCAGAGCGAAGGTGACTCCCTGCACGAAGAAACTCACCGCGAGGGAGGCCCTGCCGTGGCGCAAACGAGCATCTGTCATGGCGGCGAGCGTAAGGCCAGTTTCTACCCGTGGGTAGATGGATCAGGCCAGCAATTCCCGGAGTTGGCTCATGTCGGAGAAGTGCCCGGTGACCCCGGAGAGCCGGTCCGCCGGCATCATCGACGTAAACCCGTACACATCCATCCCGGCGGCCTTGGCCGCCTCCACTCCGAGCGGGCTGTCCTCGATGACGACGCACCGCTCGGGGGGAACGCCCATCCGCTCGGCGGCGCGCAGGAACAGATCCGGCGCCGGCTTTCCCCGCCCCACGTCCTCCGCGCTGAAGATCCACTCCTCCTCGAACCACTGGTCGAGCCCGGTCTTGCGATGCCCGACCCGGATCCGCTCGTGACTGCCGGAGGACGCCACGCAGTACGGAACCCCGTCGGCCACGAGCTTCCCCAGTACGTCCTCGACCCCGGCCACCGGTTCCAGCTCCTGCTCGAACGCGGCGAAGATCCGTGAGTGGAGCGTGTCGTCGAAGTCCGCGGGCAGCTTCTCCCCGGTCCGTTCCTCGACGAGATCGTGCACCCGGTGCACGGCGGCCCCCATGTAGTCCCGAAGGCTCTCCTGGTACGAGGTGGGGTGACCGAGCTCCGTGAGGTACTCGGCCAGGATGGTGTTGGAGATCGGCTCGCTGTCCACGAGCACACCGTCGTTGTCGAAGATGACCAGTTCGTAGCGCATGGTTCGAGCCTAGACGTTCGGAAACGCAGAAAAGCCCCGTGTCCACAAGGACACGGGGCTTTCCCGTAAAAGGAGTTCGGCGGCGACCTACTCTCCCACAGGGTCCCCCCTGCAGTACCATCGGCGCTGAAAGGCTTAGCTTCCGGGTTCGGAATGTAACCGGGCGTTTCCCTAACGCAAT
>NZ_JBHXTM010000026.1:0-123334 GCF_042677325.1 Streptomyces sp. NPDC127117 | reverse complement strand
CTCAAGGAACGGACGCTTCCTTTGTACTCACCCGCAGAACACTCTCTGGGGCTTTCCTCCGGGCTTTTCCCTTCGGTCTTGCGTTTCCGACTCTATCAGACTCTTTCGTGTCCGATTCCCGGTCGAAGCGGGTCTCGCTTTCGCTTTCCAGTTCTTCGCTTTCGCGTTTCCCTTTCCGGCGGTTCCAACCTTACCAGACTCTTTTTCGTTCCGTTTCCGGTCCGAATTTGAATTCCGGTGGCCTTGGATAGGCCTTGCCTTTCGGCGTGCCCACTACATTAGCCGATTTCCTTGGCGGCTCATAATCGAGTCGAAAGGGATTGAATTTCGGCATGCCGAAATTCAACCCGCCAGGGCAATTCGTAGGTAGTGGTTGGCCGCTTCGGGATGCTCGGATGGGGTCCGATGGACCTCATCGACAGCAGTACCCGTCTCAAGCGGCTCGGACTACATTAGGCGTCCCTCAAGGGCGAGTCAAGTTGCGCGGCGGCGTGGCACATGGGCCCTGTAGGGGCTCACCGTGGGGTCGCCGTCGATCCAGAAACGCCAGGGATGTGTGGCGCCGTCGCCTCCCACTCCGGTGCGCGGGCCGTTGCGTACCTGGTCACGCGGGGGTGGGGTGCCGTGCAATACGGACAGGGGGGCGCCCGGGTGGGCGATGGCGTCGGTGCCGTTCAGCGCCCGGTCGACATCGAGGGCGGTGGCCAGGCGGGCCGGGCCTTTGGCCAGTTCCTTGTCGTTACGGGCCGAGTTTCGACGTTCGCGGGTGAGTTCGGCGCCGACCTGGATGTTGCCGGCGCGGAGCAGGACTCCGCCGGCCCGGCCCTCGGGCCCGCACACCAGGTTGAGGCAGTGCCACATGCCGTAGGTGAAGTAGACGTACGCGTGGCCGGGTGGTCCGAACATGACGCTGTTGCGTGCGGTGCGGCCTCTGAAGGCGTGCGAGCCGGGGTCGATCTCGCCGGCGTATGCCTCCACCTCGGTGAGGCGGAGTTCGATGGGTCCGTCCGGTGTGGCTCGCACCAGGGTCCGGCCCAGGAGGTCGGGTGCCACGTCCAGTACGGGGCGGTCGAAGAAGTCGCGTGTCAGCGGCGTACGGTCCAAGCCCTCGATCATGGCGGTCGAGGGTACCGGGAACCGACTACGGTCTTGGCGCGTATCTAGGGGTCAGGACCAAGGAGGAGTAAACATGGGCTTCAAGCGGCTGCTCGCGAGCATGGGTGCCGGTGGCGCTTCGGTGGAGACCGAGCTTTCCGAGCTCAACGTCGTACCGGGCGGGGTCGTCCAGGGCGAGGTGCGGGTCCAGGGCGGTTCCGTGGATCAGCAGATCGAGGGACTCTCCGTGGGTCTGCAGGCCCGGGTCGAGGTCGAGGGCCAGGACACGGAGACCAAGCAGGACATCGAGTTCACCAAGCTGCGGCTCGGTGGCGCGTTCGAGGTGCGGGCCGGTGCCGTGCACGTCGTACCCTTCGGGCTCGAAATTCCGTGGGAGACGCCCATCACGATGTTCGCCGGTCAGCATCTGCACGGCATGAACATCGGTGTGACCACGGAGCTGGAGATCGCGCGGGCGCTGGACTCGGGCGACCTGGACCCGATCAACGTGCACCCGCTGCCGGCGCAGCAGGCCATCCTCGATGCCTTCGGGCAGCTCGGTTTCGGCTTCCGCAGCGCGGACATGGAGCGCGGTCACATTCGCGGTACGCGCCAGCGGCTGCCGTTCTACCAGGAGATCGAGTTCTTCCCGCCGCAGCAGTACCGCGGGCTGAACCAGGTGGAGCTGACGTTCGTCGCGGACGACCGTGAGATGGACGTCGTCCTGGAGATGGACAAGAAGCCGGGGCTCTTCAGCGAGGGCAGCGACTCCTACCGCGCGTTCAAGGTCGGGCTCAACGACTTCCAGGGGACCGACTGGGCGGCGTACCTCAATCAGTGGCTGGCGCAGGTCGGCGGTCAGCGCAACTGGCTCTAGGCTCGGTGGGAAACCTGCTGACAGCCGTAGAACGATCAGGAGAGGTGCTGACGTGACCGAGCCGAAGAGGGCGCCGCTGCCGCACGACTTCCATCCGGAGGTGCCGTCGTTCACGGTGGTGAGCGAGGATCTCGCCCCCGGTGCCGTGCTGGCGGACGCTCAGGTGTTCGCGGCCGGGAACACCTCGCCGCAGCTGCGGTGGGAGGGATTCCCGGCGCAGACCAAGAGTTTCGCCGTGACCTGCTTCGACCCCGATGCCCCCACCGGCAGCGGGTTCTGGCACTGGGTGCTCTTCGACATCCCGGCGTCGGTCACGGAGCTGCCGGCCGGCGCGGGCAGCGGGAAGTTCGAAGGGCTGCCCGCCGGCGCCGTGCAGGCCCGTAACGACTACGGCTCGAAGGATTTCGGCGGCGCCGCTCCGCCGGCCGGGGAGAACCACCGTTACGTGTTCACGGTGTACGCGGTGGACACCGAGAAGCTGGGTGTCGACAGCGATGCGTCGCCCGCGGTCGTCGGTTTCAATCTGCGGTTCCACACGCTGGGCCGTGCTCAGCTGATCGGCGAGTACACCGGTCCCGCCTAGTACCCGGTGAGCCGAGAGTTCCCCTGCTGTTTGCCCTGCCCTGGTCTTGGAGAGATCAGGGCAGGGCATTTTTTATTGCGTTGTCCATCACGGCTCGCCCGGCCAGAGTTGATCCGGGCCTGCCAGGGGGCGGCCGGCACACGGGAGGTGGGCGAGATGCGGGACACGCTGGTACTGAATGCGAGCTTCGAGCCGCTGTCGACGGTGACGCTGAATCGTGCGGTGGTGCTGATTCTGCAGGACAAGGCCGTCGTCGAGCAGTCGCACCCCGATCTCCGCATGCGTGGCGCCGCCGTGGACATTCCGGTGCCCCGGGTGATCAGGCTCTGCCGGTACGTACGGGTGCCGTTCCGAAGACATGCCCCCTGGTCCCGGAGGGGTGTGCTGATACGGGACCAGCACCGGTGCGCGTACTGCGGGCGACGGGCGAGCACCGTCGACCACGTCGTGCCGCGCGCCCAGGGAGGTCAGGACACCTGGCTCAACACGGTGGCGTCCTGTGCCGAGGACAATCACCGCAAGGCGGCCCGGACGCCGGAGCAGGCGGGGATGCCGCTGCTGCGCCAGCCGTTCGTACCGTCTCCCGCGCAGGCGATGCTGCTGGCGATGGGGTCCGGTGACCGGTCGGCGCTGCCGGAGTGGCTGGAGAGCGCCGCGGCGTAGTCGGCGTACGTATTTCGTCGTGGTGAAGCCCGTCTCCATGGGGAGGCGGGCTTCACCGTGTCAGCGGAGCAGCAGCTGGACGATGGCGACAGTGCCGACCGCGACGATGAGGACGCGCAGCACGGTGGGGCTGAGGCGGCGGCCGATCTTGGCGCCGATCTGGCCGCCCAGTGCGGAGCCGACCGCGATCAGTACGACGGCCGTCCAGTCGAAGTCGGCGACGAAGAGGAAGAAGAGCGCGGCGATGCTGTTGACGACGGCGGCCAGGACGTTCTTGACGGCGTTGAGGCGCTGCATGGTGTCGTCGAGCAGCATGCCCATCAGGGAGAGGTAGATGATCCCCTGGGCGGCGGTGAAGTAGCCGCCGTAGACGCTGGCGAGCATCAGGCCGACGAACAGCAGTGGTCCGCCGTCGGGGCGGGCGGGGTTGCCGCTGTGCTCGCGTCGGCGTTGGACCGCTTTGCTGATGTGTGGTTGCAGGATGACCAGGACGAGAGCCAGGGCCACCAGGATCGGCACGATGGTCTCGAAGGCCGTCGAGGGCAGGGCCAGCAGGAGGGTGGCGCCGGTAAGACCGCCTATGAGGGCGCCGACGGCGAGCTTGAGTACGCGACGGCCCTGTCCTTTGAGCTCCTCGCGGTAGCCGATGGCGCCGCTGACGGAACCGGGTATCAGGCCGAGGGCGTTGGAGACGGTCGCCGTGACCGGGGGAAGGCCGGTGGCGAGCAGCACGGGGAAGGTGATCAGTGTTCCCGAGCCGACGATCGTGTTGATCGTGCCCGCGCTGATGCCCGCGACGAAGACGGCGAGCATCTCCCAGATGTTCATTGCGTGTCCCCCGTGCATGATCGGCGCTTGGTGCATTGATCATGCACGGGGCGTGTACGCGTCAGTCGACCGGGGGCTGTTCCCGGCGCTCCTTGCCCGTGTCGAAACCGGGGGCGCCGTTGCCGAGGTTGCCGAAGGCACCGCTGAGGCCCTTGAGCGCGTCGCCGATCTCGCTGGGCACGATCCAGAGCTTGTTGGCGTCGCCCTCGGCGATCTTCGGGAGCATCTGGAGGTACTGGTAAGAGAGGAGCTTCTGGTCCGGGTCGCCGGCGTGGATCGACTCGAAGACCGTACGGATCGCCTGGGCCTCGCCCTCGGCGCGCAGGGCCGATGCCTTGGCCTCACCCTCCGCGCGCAGGATCGCGGACTGCTTCTCGCCCTCCGCGGTGAGGATCGCGGACTGGCGCGTTCCTTCGGCCTGGAGGATCGCGGCGCGCTTGTCACGGTCGGCGCGCATCTGCTTCTCCATCGAGTCCTGGATGGAGGTGGGCGGCTCGATCGCCTTGAGCTCGACGCGGTTGACGCGGATGCCCCACTTGCCGGTGGCCTCGTCGAGGACGCCGCGCAGGGCCGCGTTGATCTCCTCGCGGGAGGTCAGGGTCCGCTCCAGGTCCATGCCACCGATGATGTTGCGGAGGGTGGTGACGGTGAGCTGCTCGATCGCCTGGATGTAGCTGGCGACTTCGTAGGTCGCGGCCCGCGCGTCGGTCACCTGGTAGTAGATGACGGTGTCGATGTTGACGACCAGGTTGTCCTGGGTGATCACCGGCTGGGGCGGGAACGGCACGACCTGTTCACGGAGGTCGATGCGGTTGCGGATGGAGTCGATGAATGGAACGACGATGTTCAGGCCTGCGTTGAGCGTGCGGGTGTAGCGGCCGAAGCGCTCCACGATGGCGGCGCTGGCCTGCGGGATGACCTGGATCGTCTTGATCAGGGCGATGAAGACGAGCACCACCAGAATGATCAGAACGATGATGATCGGTTGCATCGTGTTCCTCGTTGCCCTTCGGTTGCCGACGGATCGCGATGATCGAGGTCGAGGTCGCGGGAGGGGCCGGAAGCTGGGCCGGCCCCGATCTCATGATGATCGACATCGAGTCTGACAGAACGCGCGCTGCCTTGTGGGTGGTTCGGTCACATGACGACTGCCGTAGCTCCGTCGATGTCGACGACATCGACCTGTTGGCCGGGATCGAAGCTCTGGCCCTCGTCGAGTGCGCGGGCGGACCAGATCTCCCCGGCCAGTTTGATCCGGCCGCCGCTGCTGTCGACCCGTTCCAGGACGACTGCCTGACGGCCTTTCAGCGCATCGATGCCGGTGGCGAGTTGGGGCCGGTCGGTGCGGTGTCTGGCGGCGATCGGCCGGACCACCGCGATGAGCGCCACGGAGACCACGACGAAGACCAGCACCTGGGCCACGATGCCGCCGCCGAGTGCCGCGACGACTGCCGCCGCGACCGCTCCGACGGCGAACATGCCGAACTCGGGCATCGCAGTCATGACGAGTGGGATGCCCAGTCCCACCGCGCCGATCAGCCACCACACCCACGCGTCGATGTCCACGGGGCCATGGTAGAACCGCGAGCGCCCTCGCGGACAGGGCGCAAGCCGGCCGCCGCGTCCGTCGAGACCGGGAGTCGCCGTCGACGGCGGTCAGGAGAGCGGCAGTCCGTGGGCCGTGTAGCGGTCGCCGGTGTGCTCGACGACGAGCGGCAGTCCGAAGCAGAGGGAGAGGTTGCGGGAGCTGAGTTCGGTCTCCATGGGGCCCGCGGCGAGCACCTTGCCCTGGCGGATCATCAGGACGTGGGTGAACCCGGGGGCGATCTCCTCGACATGGTGGGTGACCATGATCATGGAGGGGGCGTACGGGTCGCGGGCCAGCCGGCCGAGGCGGCGGACCAGGTCCTCGCGGCCGCCGAGGTCGAGTCCCGCCGCCGGCTCGTCGAGGAGCAGCAGTTCCGGGTCGGTCATCATGGCGCGGGCGATCAGGGTGCGCTTGCGCTCGCCCTCGGACAGGGTGCCGAACTTGCGGTCGAGGTACTCGGTCATGCCGAGCCGGTCGAGGAAGGCGCGGGCGCGCTCCTCGTCGACGGCCTCGTAGTTCTCGTGCCAGGTGGCGGTCATGCCGTATGCGGCGGTGAGCACCGTCTGCAGCACGGTCTGGCGCCGGGGCAGCTTCTCGGCCATGGCGACGCCCGCGATGCCGATGCGGGGGCGGAGCTCGAAGACGTCGGTGCCGACGCCGCCGAGCTGCTCGCCGAGGATCTTGGCGGTGCCGGTGCTCGGGAAGAGGTAGCTGGACGCGATGTTGAGGAGGGTGGTCTTGCCGGCACCGTTGGGACCGAGGATGACCCAGCGCTCCCCCTCCTTGACCGACCAGGAGACGTCGTCCACCAGAGCGCGTCCGTCGCGGACCACGGATACGTCCACCAGCTCCAGTACATCGCTCATGGCGCGTTGTCTCCCCATGCAGTGTCGAGATCGTCGGTACCTGTGGGCACAGCTCCCAGGGAAATCTACGCCACCGTGCGAGTGCTCCCGGCGCTGGGCCCGAGTGACGACAGTCCCCGGGCCGGTTCCCTAGGGTGTTCCCATGCTTTCGGAACCGCGCTCAGGGCTGTTGGCCGCTTGGGGAAACGCACTTCTGGCGGGACTGGTGTCGCCGGACGAGGCGGCGCTCGCCATTGTCGGGGAGGACGCGGTGCACCGCGTCGAGGGACTGCCGGGCGAGGCGGGGCCGGTCGGGCTCACGCTGGCGCTCGGCCGGCTGCGGGGTCTGGGGGTGACGGGTTTCCGGGTGGCGCTGCCGGCTCCGGGCCATCCGCTGGGGCTGAGCGGTCCGCCGGATTTCAACGCGCGGGCGCTGGAGGCCGAGGAGGCGGTGGTGGCCTTCGGTGCGCCGTACGGGCTGGTGCCCGAGGTGCGCGAGGTGGGGCCGGCGGGGGATCTGCACATCGAGGTGGTGTGGCGTTGTCTGCCGGTGCGGGAGGCGCCGCCGGCGGATGTGCCGTCGCTGGGCGAGGCGGAGCGGGAGCTCGCCGAGGCGTTGCGGGACGCGACGGCGGTGCTGTCGCGGTTGGATGTGGCCGGTTCGGGGCCGGTGGCCGAGGCGGCGGTGGACGCGTACCGGGCGCGGGCGGAGCGGGGGCGCGAGGTGCTGGCTCCGGGGTATCCGCCACGGGCGGTGCGGGTGCTGGAGCTGGCGCAGCGGGTGGGGCTGCTGATCTCGGTGGCGTACGAGAACGGGCACGGCGGGGCGGTGAGTGCCTCGGAGATCGCGGCCCGGGGTGAGGCGCTGAGGCCGGTGGAACGGGTGGCCCGGCGGGCGCAGGTCGCCGCGTACAACGCTTATGTGGAGGAGCGCGAGCGGGAGCGGTAGCCCTTGGGCGGGCGGATGACGGGGGCCGCCGGACGGGCTCGATGCGCCCGTCCGGCGAGGTGTGACGTGGAGCCGGCGACGTGGAGCCGGTCAGCCGGCCACAGGGTCGGTCAGCCGTTCAGGCCGAGGTTGCCGAAGGCCGGGTTCAGCAGGCCGATCACGTTGACCGTGTTGCCGACCACGTTGACCGGGACGTCCACCGGGACCTGGATCACGTTGCCGCTGACCACGCCCGGGGAGTGGGCCGCGACACCGTCGGCGCCCGCGCCGTGTCCGGTGGCGGAGGCAGCGCCCGCGCCGGCGGCGATGATTCCACCGGCGATCATGGTGACGGCAGCGGCCTTCTTCAGGTTCTTCACTTCAGGATCCTCCTAGCGTGGCTGCGGCCAGCCGCCGCAGCACCCTGGAGAACGCCCCGGGACCGAGCAGGTTGCGTCGTCCGGGTGACATACACCCGACAGTATGAATCTCAGCCCGGAGGAAGGCGGTCCGCGTCTTCGCCGGTCAGCCCGCCGCCCCGTGCCGTACCGCCCACAGGGCCGCCTGGGTCCGGTCCGAGAGGTCCAGCTTCATCAGGATGTTCGAGACGTGTGTCTTGACGGTCTTCTCGGAGAGGACCAGCGCCCGCGCGATCTCGCGGTTGGAGCGGCCGTCGGCGATCAGGCCCAGCACCTCCCGCTCCCGTTCGGTGAGGGTGCTCCCCCGGCCCGTGCCACTGCCCGATTCCTCCTGGGCGAGCAGCGCCCCCGCGACCTCCGGCTGGAGCAGGACGTGGCCCGCGTAGACCGAGCGGATCGCACCGGCCAGGGCGTCCGGGTCGACGTCCTTGTACACATAACCGGAGGCTCCGGCGCGCAGGGCGGGAACCACGGTGCGCTGCTCGGTGAAACTGGTGACGATGAGGACCTTGGCCGGGTTCTGCAGCTCGCGCAGTCTGCGCAGCGCCTCGATGCCGTCGGTGCCGGGCATCTTGATGTCCATCAGGACGACGTCGGGGCGGAGCTCCTCGGTCCTGGCCACCCCCTCGGCGCCGTCGGCCGCCTCGCCGACCACCTCTATGTCGTCCTGGATCTCCAGGAACGTACGCAGACCGCGGCGGACCACCTGGTGGTCGTCGACCAGCAGCACCCTGATGATCTTGTCAGCCACCGGGCACCTCCATCTCGATCGTGGTGCCCTTGCCGGGCGCCGATTCAACGATGAGCCTTCCGCCGACGCCGTTCGCGCGG
Source organism: Streptomyces sp. NPDC127117 (assembly GCF_042677325.1). Lineage (NCBI taxonomy): Bacteria > Bacillati > Actinomycetota > Actinomycetes > Kitasatosporales > Streptomycetaceae > Streptomyces > Streptomyces sp. NPDC127117. Next base: position 114,677 of record NZ_JBHXTM010000026.1, on the reverse strand, counting down.
TCCCGCATCGACACCAGGCCCAGATGCCGGCCCGCCTGCCGGGTCGCCGCGGGCTCGAAGCCGCTGCCGTCGTCGGTGATCCGCAGCAGCGTGCCGTTGCCGTGCCGGGCCAGCGTGACGTCGACGTGCTCCGCCCCGGAGTGGCGCAGTGCGTTGTGCAGGGCCTCCTGGGAGACCCTCAGCAGCGCCTCTTCCTGGGCGGCGGGCAGGGCCCGTATGCCCAGGCTCTCGAAGGTGACCCGGGCCGTGTGGGCCCGGTCCAGGACCTGGATCTGGGTACGGAGGGTGGCGACGAGGCCGTCCTCGTCGAGCGCGGCAGGGCGCAGCTCGACGACGGCGGCGCGCAGTTCGTCCACGGCTTCCGCGGCGAGCGCGGCGACCTGCTGGAGCTCGCCCTTGGCGCGGGCCGGGTCGCGGTCCACCAGGGCGGTGGCGGCCTGGGCCGTCAGCCGCAGCGAGAAGAGCTTCTGGCTCACCGCGTCGTGCAGCTCGTGGGCGAGCCGGGAGCGCTCCTCGGCGATGGTGAGCTCACGGCTGCGCTCGTAGAGCCGGGCGTTGGTGAGGGCGATCGCCGCGTGCTGGGCGAGGATCGACAGCAGTTCCTCGTCCTCGGGGGTGAAGCCGCAGCTGCCCTCGGGTTTGGGGCAGCGCTTGTTGGCGAGGAAGAGCGCGCCGATGATCTCCTCGCCGTCCCTGATGGGCAGGCCGAGGAAGTCGGACATGTCGGGGTGGGCGGCGGGCCAGCCCTCGAAGCGGGGGTCCTTGCGGACATCGGCGAGGCGCTCGGGCTTCGCCTCGTGGAGCATCGAGGCGAGGATGCCGTGCTGTCTGGGCAGCGGGCCGATGGCCTTCCACTGTTCGTCGCTGACACCGTCGACGACGAACTGGGCGAAGCCGCCGTGATCGTCGGGGACGCCCAGGGCGGCGTACTCGGCGTCCAGCAGCTCGCGGGCCGAGGCGACGATCGTCTTCAGGACGTCGCGCACTTCGAGGTGCCGGCTCATGGCGAGCAGCGCGGCGCTCACGGCGGCGAGACCCGACGGTGGGCGATGGCTCATGGCCTCACCGTACCGGCGGGGTTCGAACGCCGTATCGGCCTGTGGACGGCCGCCGGTTAGGGCGCAGGGACTAGGTCCACAGCCTGCTCGCGGAAGCGGCGCCGCGTACGGGAGCGGCCCCTCACCTGCACGGCAGCGGCCCCGTTCCCGCATGGGAGCCCGTACATACGCGGGGGCGGCCCCGTATATAGGGGTGCCGACCACGTCGGAAGCCCTCGACAAATCCGGAGTCTCACACTCCGAATTGCTGGAGCAACGATTGGTGAGGCTGTTACCCGCCCGATGTGAGGCCGCGCATAGGACACACGTCACTTACGAAGCCTGCTAGTGGACTCGTAAGCGCCACATCAGTGGTTGTGAGCGCGGACCGACACGTTCGAGCGGGGCCCCGGTCCACTACCGGGGTTCGTACGTCACACCTTTGCCACCAGATTTTGCGGCCGCTAAGAATTGCTTTCGTCCCCGACGGAGATGCGAGAACGCCTCCCGTCTTCGTCCTCCGTGAGGACTCCCGCGATTCGAAGAGGTATGTCTGTATGTCCGTGTCCAGCATCCCCGGCCGTCGTCGTCGACTGAACAAGACCCAGAAGCTCTCCGTCGCGGGAATCTCCGCCATGGCCGTCGCCGCTCTCTCGTTCTCGCTCGTCCCCGCCAACGCCGACCCCAAGCCCGAGGCCGAGACCCCCGTGTCCGCCGCGCCCGTGGTCCTCGCGTCGGTCGCCGGTACTCCGCAGGTCAAGGCCGTGCAGGCCAGCATCATCGAGCAGCACTCCACCGCCGAGAAGCTGGTGAAGGCCGCAGATCTCGCCAAGGCCAAGAAGGCCGCCGCCGCGAAGGCCAAGGCCGCCGAGGCCGCCAAGATCAAGGCCCAGGCCCAGGCCAAGGCCGAAGCGAAGGCCAAGGCCAAGGCCGCCGCCAAGGTGAAGGCGAAGGCCGTCGCCGCCGAGCGCACCGAGACGCAGGCCGCCAGCCGCTCCCAGGCCCGTACCCCGGTGTACGCCAACAACCTGGACGGCTGGATCAACGAGGCCCTGGACATCATGCGGGCCAAGGGCATCCCCGGCTCGTACGACGGTCTGCACCGCAACATCATGCGCGAGTCGACCGGCAACCCGAACGCGGTCAACGGCTGGGACGTCAACGCCCAGAACGGCACCCCGTCCTGCGGCCTGCTCCAGGTCATCCAGCCGACGTTCAACGCGTACCACGTCGCGGGCACCTCGTCGAACATCTACGACCCGGTCGCCAACATCACGGCCGCGGCCAACTACGCGGCCGACAAGTACGGCTCGATCGACAACGTCAACAGCGCGTACTGACCGGCACCGCAGATCGCCGGACAGCATCCGCACACGCCGAAGGGCGGCACCCCGCGTGGGGTGCCGCCCTTCGGCGGTCGTGTGACGGGGCCCGCGCTACTTGCGCATGACCTCCGGCTCGTGGCGGCGCAGCAGTCGCGCGACCACGACGCCGCAGACGATGCCGAGCAGCAGGAGCACCGAGATGTTGATCCCCCACTGGGTGGCCGAGTGCTCCCACAGCGGGTCGAGATCGGTCGGGTTCTTCGGATCCCACGGCGCCATGAGGTGCGAGAGGTCGAGTGTCGTGCCCGCGCCGGCGATGGCCCAGCGGGACGGCATCAGCCAGGCGAACTGCTCCAGGCCGGGCGATCCGTACACCTGGAAGAGGATGCCGGTGAAGACGACCTGGACGATCGCGAACATGACCAGCAGCGGCATGGTCTTCTCGGCGGTCTTCACCAGCGAGGAGATCACCAGGCCGAACATCATCGAGGTGAAGCCGAGCGCGATGATCGTCAGGCAGATCTCGACGGCCGGCGGCATGATCAGGCCTTCGGCCGGCAGCTCACGGGTGGCGAAGCCGATGCCGCAGATGATGACGCCCTGGATGGCGGTGATCACACCGAGGACGATCACCTTGGACATCAGATAGGCGGAGCGGGACAGACCGGTGGCCCGTTCCCGTTCGTAGATGACGCGTTCCTTGATCAGTTCTCGTACGGAGTTGGCCGCACCGGAGAAGCACATGCCGACCGCGAGGATCAGCATGATCGTTCCGGCGGCGCTGTTGAACCGGGACGGCGGGTCCGGCGGGGCCAGGCCGAACTTGGCCGGGATGACCACGCTGACGATGCCGAGCACGGCGGGCAGGATCACCATCAGGCCCATGAAGCCCTTGTCGGACGCGATCACCGAGACGTAGCGGCGCATCAGCGTCCACAGCTGGGCCGACCAGCTCTGCGGCTTCGGCGGGCGCATCTGCTGCGGGGGCGGCATGTGGACGGACTGCGCGGCGACGGCGTCGATGTCCGCGGCGTACATCTGGTAGTGCTGCGATCCGCGCCAGCGGCCCGACCAGTCGTAGTCGCGGTAGTTCTCGAACGCGGAGAAGACGTCGGCCCAGGTGGTGTAGCCGAAGAAGTTGAGCGCTTCCTCCGGCGGGCCGAAGTAGGCCACGGAACCGCCCGGCGCCATGACCAGCAGCTTGTCGCAGATCGCCAGCTCGGCGACGGAGTGCGTGACGACCAGGACGGTGCGGCCGTCGTCGGCCAGACCGCGCAGCAGCTGCATGACATCGCGGTCCATGCCCGGGTCGAGGCCGGAGGTCGGCTCGTCCAGGAATATCAGCGACGGCTTGGTGAGCAGCTCCAGGGCGACGGAGACGCGCTTGCGCTGACCGCCGGAGAGCGAGGTGACCTTCTTGTCCTTGTGGATGTCGAGCTTGAGCTCGGCGAGGACTTCGAGGATCCGGGCCTGGCGCTCGGCCTCGGTGGTGTCCGCGGGGAAGCGGAGCTTGGCGGCGTATTTGAGCGCCTTGGTCACGGTGAGTTCCTTGTGCAGGATGTCGTCCTGCGGAACCAGACCGATGCGCTGACGCAGCTCGGCGAACTGCTTGTAGAGGTTCCTGTTGTCGTAGAGGACATCGCCCTGGTTGGCGGGCCGGTAGCCGGTGAGCGCCTTGAGCAGGGTGGACTTGCCGGAGCCGGACGGGCCGATGACCGCGATGAGCGACTTCTCCGGGACGCCGAAGGAGACGTCCTTGAGGATCTGCTTCCCGCCGTCGACCGTCACCGTGAGGTGGCGGGCGGAGAAGGAGACCTCACCGGTGTCGACGAACTCTTCGAGCCGGTCGCCGACCAGGCGGAAGGTCGAGTGGCCGACGCCGACGATGTCGTTCGGCCCGATGAGCGCGGAGCCCGACTTTTGGAGCGGCTGACCGTTGACGTACGTGCCGTTGTGGGAACCGAGGTCACGGATCTCGAAGCGGCCGTCGGGAGTCGCGTGGAATTCGGCGTGGTGGCGCGAGACCTGGAGGTCGGAGACCACCAGTTCGTTCTCCAGCGCACGACCGATACGCATGACGCGACCGAGGTCCAGCCGGTGGAACGTGGTCGGGCTGCGGTCTCCGTACACCGGCGGAGCCCCCGCGGCTCCGCCCGCGCCGGGTGTGTTCGCCATGCCCTGCTGCTGCGGGACCTGCGGCTGTACGGGCTGCTGCGGCGGCACTCCCTGGGGGGCCTGCTGCGGCCAGCCCTGCTGCGGCTGGTGCGGAGCGGGTGCCTGCTGGCCGGGCCAGCCGGCACCGCCCTGCTGGGACTGCTGGACCGGTGCCTGCTGGGCACCCGCGCCGTGCCCGCTGTACACATCGGCACCCGCCGCGGCGGTGAGACTCAGCCGCGGGCCGTCAGTGGCGTTGCCCAGGTGCACGACGGAGCCGGGGCCGATCTCCAGCCGCTGGATCCGGTTGCCCTGGGCATAGGTTCCGTTGGTGCTGCCGTGGTCCTCGATGAACCAATTCCGGCCCCCCCAGCTGATCGTGGCGTGCCGCCACGACACTCTGGCGTCGTCGATCGTCAGGTCGCCCTGCGGATCGCGCCCCAGCGTGTACGACCTGGACGGATCGAGCGTCCAGGTCCTGCCATTCAATTCCAGTACGAGTTCCGGCACTCCGCGCCCCACTAGTTGTCCCCCGAGTCGCCCCCGTCACAGGGGGCCTAGGGATGCTGAACATCGTGAGGAACTATTCCAGGAGCAGTCCCCGATACGAAAGTCGGGCGGGGCGAAGACCCTGCCTACACCTGCATCGTTACGGTGCCGACACGAATCGCGGAAGCGGCACGCGACCAAAGGGAGCAGGGCGCGGCAAGCGACCCGAGTACGTACGAACCATCGGTGACCGGGACATCCCGGTCACTCTCCGTTCGCGGTCTCCCGGACCCGCCGGCCACCGGCCGGATCCGGGCGCGCGCGGTCCGTCACCACGCGCGGGCGACGGGCGGGGGCGGGCGTCCAATGCGCTGTCCGGTCCTCGGGACGGACCTCCGGAGCGCCTGGGCGGACCGATACGGTGGAAGCACCATGAGCGCATCTCAGCCACCTCGGTCCTCCTCGTCTCCTGAGTCCCCTGAGTCCCGTACCGAGCCCCCCGAGTCCCCTCGGGGCGCCGACACCCCCACCCTTCTCGTGAAGATCTTCGGGAAGGACCGCCCCGGTATCACCGCCGGGCTCTTCGACACCCTCGCCGCCTACTCGGTCGACGTCGTCGACATCGAGCAGGTCGTCACCCGTGGCCGCATCGTGCTGTGCGCGCTGGTCACCGCCCCGACCGCGGGCGGCACCACCGAGGGCGATCTGCGGGCGACCGTGCACAGCTGGGCCGATTCGCTGAAGCTCCAGGCCGAGATCATCTCCGGTATCGGCGACAACCGGCCGCGTGGCGACGGGCGTTCCCATGTGACGGTGCTCGGGCGCCCGCTGACCGCGGAGTCGACCGCCGCCATAGCGGCCACGATCACCTCCACCGGGGGCAACATCGACCGCATCTTCCGCCTCGCGAAGTACCCGGTCACGGCAGTCGAGTTCGCGGTGTCCGGCACCGCGACCGAGGACCTTCGCACCGCGCTGGCGACGGAGTCCGCCGGCATCGGCGTCGATGTCGCGGTGGTGTCGGCCGGTCTGAGCCGCCGGGCGCAGCGCCTGGTCGTCATGGACGTCGACTCGACGCTCATCCAGGACGAGGTCATCGAGCTCTTCGCCGCCCACGCGGGCTGCGAGGACAAGGTCGCCGAGGTGACCGAGCAGGCGATGCGCGGCGAGCTCGACTTCGAGCAGTCGCTGCACGCGCGGGTGGCGCTGCTGGCCGGGCTCGACGCGTCGGTGGTGGACAAGGTGCGCGCCGAGGTGCGGCTGACGCCGGGCGCGCGCACACTGATCCGTACGCTGAAGCGGCTCGGCTACCAAGTCGGAGTGGTCTCGGGCGGATTCACCCAGGTCACCGACGACCTGAAGGAACGGCTCGGGCTCGACTTCGCCTCTGCCAACACGTTGGAAGTGGTCGACGGAAAGCTCACCGGACGCGTCGTCGGCGACATCGTCGACCGGGCCGGCAAGGCCCGGCTGCTGCGCAGTTTCGCCGAGCAGGCCGGGGTGCCGCTGGCGCAGACCGTCGCGATCGGTGACGGTGCCAACGACCTGGACATGCTGAACACCGCCGGCCTCGGGGTGGCCTTCAACGCCAAGCCGGTGGTCCGCGAGGCCGCGCACACCGCGGTGAACGTGCCGTTCCTGGACACCGTCCTGTATCTGCTCGGCATCACCCGCGAAGAGGTCGAGGCCGCCGACGGCCTCGTCGACTGACACGTCCGCTCGTCGCCCGATGCGTTCGCCGGTACGCCCGGCAGGCTCGCGCGTACGGCACAGGGCCCCGGTGCTTTCCGCATCCGGGGCCCTGCTTCGTACAGCGGCTGTGGGACAGACCTCGGGACGGCCCCCCGGGTCAGTCGCCGGGTCCGCCCTCGGGTCAGTCGTTGGGCGTCCAGTACTCGACCAGCTTGCCCACTCCGTGCTCCACGCCCTTCCAGGAGCCGGTGAACTCGACGACGGCGAACGCGGCGGTGGGGAAGCCACCACGGGTCATCCGGGCCAGGGCGTCGCCCTCGGACGACTCCGAGAGCGCGTCGGCGACTGCGTGCATACCGGGGTTGTGGCCGATGACCAGGAGGTTGTGCACATCGTCGGGGGTCTCGTTGATCAGCGCGATCAGCTCACCGAGGGACGCCTCGTACAGCCGGTCCTCGTACACGGTCCTGGGGCGCTGCGGCATCTCGTGGACGGCCAGCTTCCACGTCTCGCGGGTCCGGGCCGCGGTGGAGCAGAGGGCCAGATCGAGGGCGATCCCGGAATCGACGAGTTTGCGGCCCGCGACGGGGGCATCCTTGCGGCCGCGCTCCGCGAGCGGTCGCTCGTGGTCGGAGTCCTGCGACCATTCCGCCTTTGCATGCCTGAGAAGGACGATCCTGCGAGGTGTATCGACGCTCATACACCTCAGCTTCGCATGAAATGTGCCGCCCGGCGCAGGGTGTTGACGGGCATCCGCGGGGTGCGCGGGCGACGTCAGCCGGTCACCAGAGCCGTGATTCGCGCGAGCAACCGGCTGATCGCCGGGTCGGTGGTCGCGGCGTGCGCCTCACCGGATCCCAGGATCAGCAGCAGGAGTGCGGCGAACGCGATCGCGGGCAGCGCGATCGCCCACCACGGCAGCCGGACCTCGACACTGCCGGTGGCCGGGTGGGTGGTCGGGGTGTGCGTTCGGGCCGGCATGTCCGCCTCCGCGGGTCTTCGGTGCTGATACCGAAAACCTACGGATCCGGGACGGCCGGTCCCATCCGGCAGCCCACCCACTTCACCCTGACCCTGGCCCCCTAGGGGATGCGGGGGCCAGCCCCACCATCGACGGACGCAGGACCCGGAGGGCGCATACGGATCAGGGGACGCCTACGGCTCGGGGAGACGCGATCGGCTCGGGGAGGTACGCGTACGGATCAGGGGGACGCGATCGAGGCGATCACTGCGACGATCACGGTGATCAGCAGCATCGCCCCGAGCACCAGGAGGAGCTTCTTCTGACCGTTCTGGGGATTCGGGTCGAGCACAGGAGACATGGGGTCAGTCTCGCACTTCGGCTTCGTCCTCGATCGTCCGGTCCCGCCCGGCGAGGATTCCGACCGCCATCTGCGGCACCATGAGGCCCGCCATCAGCGCGATCGGCAGTTCCCAGCCGCCGCTGTGCTGGTAGAGCACGCCGATCAGCAGCGGTCCCGGGATCGAGATCAGATAGCCGACGGACTGCGCGAACGCGGACAGCCGGACCACTCCGGCGCCGCTGCGGGACCGCATGCCGATCATGGTCAGGGCGAGCGGGAAGGAACAGTTCGAGATGCCGAGCAGCACCGCCCAGGCCCAGGCGCCGCCGGCCGGTGCGAGGTAGAGGCCCGCGTAGCCGATGAGGCCGCAGCTTCCGAGGAAGACGACGATCGCGCCCTGGTTCTTCATCCGGGTCGCGACCCCCGGGATGACGAAGGCGAGCGGCACGCCCATCGCCATGGTCACGGCGAGCAGCACACCCGCCGTACCGGCCGAGACCCCGGCGTCGCGGAAGATCTGCGGCATCCATCCCATGGTGATGTACGCGGCGGTGGCCTGCAGCCCGAAGAAGCAGGCGAGGGCCCAGGCGGTACGGCTGCGGGTGATCCGCAGGGCGGGGGCGCCCGGCTGCTGGGCGGTCCGCTTCCCCGGGGCGCCGCTCCGGTCCCGTACCAGCGGGATCCAGGGCAGGATCGCGGCGGCGGCGAGCACGGCCCAGACCCCGAGCCCGAGCCGCCAGCTGCCGCCCATCGCACTGGTCATGGGCACGGTCACCGCGGCGGCCAGCGAGGTGCCGAGGGCCAGTGCCATCGAGTAGAGCCCCGTCATGGAGCCGACCCGGTCCGGGAACCAGCGCTTGACGATCACCGGCATCAGGACGTTGCTGACGGCGATGCCCATGAGCGCGAGGGCGCTCGCGGCGAGGAAGCCGGCCGTCCCGCCGACGAGCGGCCGGATCACCAGACCGGCGGTGATGGCGGTCATGCCGGCGCAGACGACCGCGCCCGGGCCGAAGCGGCGGGCGAGGCGCGGCGCCATGATGCCGAAGACGGCGAAGCAGAGCGGCGGTACGGAGGTCAGGACACCGGCGATGCTGCCGCTCATGTGCAGCCCGTCGCGCACCTCTTCGAGGAGGGCGCCGAGGCTGGTGATGGCGGGGCGCAGGTTGAGCGCGGTGAGGACCAGCCCGACGACGACCAGCCGGAGCATCCAGGGCGAGGTCCCGTCGGCGGCCGCTGCCGTCCGGGGGGCCTGCGGGGTCCGTACGGCCGTCGTTTTCATGGGGGTGTCCACCGTGGTGGCGGGGGTCAGGGTCCGGGTCTGGGGCCGGGTCTCGTCGTCGGGCATGAGGCCCATCATAGAATCATGGGATGATTGATTGTCCAATCGTTCGGGAGCCGCCCCGGGAGCCGGCTCCTCTGAGACGATTCGCGGCAGGCGGAGCAACCTCCCCGCCATCCCCGTAGCCCCCGTCCGTCACCCCAGCAACCCGACCAAGGAGCACCATGACGCTGACGTCTCCGCGGCGTTCGGCCCTCGCCGACCAGGTGATCGCCCAGTTGAGGAACCAGATCACCTCGGGCGAGTGGCCCGTGGGTTCGCGCATTCCCACCGAGCCCGAGCTGGTGGAGCAGCTGGGGGTGGCCCGCAACACCGTGCGCGAGGCCGTGCGCGCCCTCGCGCACAACGGTCTGCTCGACATCCGGCAGGGTTCGGGCACCTATGTCGTGGCCACCAGCGAGCTGGCCGGGGTGATGCACCGCCGTTTCGCCTCCGCCGATCCGCGCCATGTCGCCGAGCTGCGCTCCACCCTGGAGTCGTCGGCGGCGCGGCTGGCGGCCGCCCGGCGCACCGAGCGGGATCTGAAGCAGCTGGACGCGCTGATGGCGCGCCGGGAGGAGACCTGGGCCGCGGGTGACGCCGAGGCGTTCGTCGCGGCGGACGCGACGCTGCATCTGGCGGTGGTCGCCGCCTCGCACAATGACGTGCTGACCGGTCTCTACGCCGACCTGGGCGATCTGCTGCGCGACTATCTCCGCGGCGACATCGGTCATGAGCTGCGGCCGGAGAACCACATGGACCACGGCAGGCTGGTCGAGGCGATCCGGGCGGGTGACGGGGAGACGGCGGCGGCCGAGGCCGCGAGTCATGCGTTGAGCTGTCTGGTGGACCGGGTCTAGAAGGTGTCCGGCCCCGCGGGGCCCGGTGGCCGGCCGCTGAGAGGCCCGGTGTCCGGCCGTTGCGGGGGTCTCAGGCCGTTGACGTGTCACTCACCCGGTGCGTGACCCAGACGGCGCCGACTTCCTTCCAGCAGCGGTCGTCGATCCGTATGGTCCGGCCGGGGCCCACCTCGACCGGGGCGGTGTCGGCGTCTATGTCCCACCAGCGGCGGCATTCGGTGTGCAGCTGCACCCGGTCGGTGGAGGGGTACGGGTTGTGGCAGTACACGACGACCCGGGAGCCCCGGACCGACGTACGGCATTCGGCTCCGGCGGGGTCGGGAGTGGGAGCGGCGGGGGTGTACGCCCCGGCTCCCATCCGCCCCGCCATGGATATCCCCACCGGGGCGGCGAGTCCGGCGACGGCTATGGAGGCCGCCAGCAGGGCGCAGGTCCGGCGACGTGTGGCGCGCACGGCGACCTCCTCCCCGTAGCCTGACCCGAAGTCCGGTTCACCACATTCTGCGGTGGATCGACCATCTTTTCGACTTGAGCGGGCCGGAGCCGGGCCCGGACACACGTGAGCCGCGCACCACCTGCCCGGAGGTGGTACGCGGCCCTGTCCGTGCCTGTCCTGCGGGGTCAGGCACCCATCATGTGCACGCCACCGTCGACGTGGATGATCTCGCCCGTGGTCTTCGGGAAGAAGTCCGAGAGCAGCGCGACGATGCCGCGGCCGGCCGGCTCCGGGTCCTCCATGTCCCAGGCGAGCGGGGAGCGGGTGTTCCACACGTCCGCGAGCTCGGTGAAGCCCGGGATGGACTTCGCGGCCATGGACTTGAGCGGTCCGGCGGAGACCAGGTTGCAGCGGATGTCGTCCTTGCCCAGGTCACGGGCGAGGTAGCGGGAGGTGGCCTCCAGCGCGGCCTTGGCCGGGCCCATCCAGTCGTACTGCGGCCAGGCGAACTGCGCGTCGAAGGTGAGGCCGACGATCGAGCCGCCGTCGTTCATCAGCGGCTTGCAGGCCATGGCGAGCGACTTCAGCGAGAACGCCGAGACGTGCATCGCGGTGGCGACCGACTCGAACGGGGTGTTGAGGAAGTTGCCGCCGAGCGCGTCCTGCGGCGCGAAGCCGATGGAGTGGACGACGCCGTCGAGCGAACCGAGCTCGTCCCGGACCAGGCTCTCCAGCCGGTCCAGGTGCTCGGTGTTGGTCACGTCCAGCTCGATGACCTTCGCCGGCTTCGGCAGCTTCCTGGCGATGCGCTCCGTCAGCGTGGGCCGGGGGAAGGCGGTCAGGATGACTTCGGCACCCTGCTCCTGGGCCACCTTGGCAGCGTGGAAAGCGATGGACGACTCCATCAGCACCCCGGTGATGAGGATGCGCTTGCCGTCGAGAATTCCGCTCATGGTGATCAGTGACCCATGCCCAATCCGCCGTCAACGGGGATGACGGCTCCAGTGATGTACGACGCGTCGTCGGAAGCGAGGAAGCGCACCGCGGCGGCGATCTCCTCGGGCTGCGCGTAGCGGCCGAGCGGCACCTGGGACACGATGCCCTTGCGCTGCTCCTCGGTGAGCGCCTGCGTCATGTCGGTGTCGACAAAACCGGGCGCGACGACGTTGAAAGTGATGTTCCGCGAACCGAGTTCACGGGCCAGCGACCGGGCGAAGCCGACCAGACCCGCCTTGGACGCGGCGTAGTTCGCCTGCCCGGCCGAGCCGAGCAGTCCGACGACGGAGGAGATGAGGACGACGCGCCCCTTCTTGGCGCGCAGCATGCCGCGGTTGGCGCGCTTGACGACCCGGAAGGTGCCGGTGAGGTTGGTGTCGACGACGGACGTGAAGTCGTCCTCGGACATCCGCATCAGCAACTGGTCCTTGGTGATACCGGCGTTGGCGACCAGCACCTCGACGGAACCGTGCTTCTCCTCGATCTCCTTGTAGGCCTGCTCCACCTGTTCGGCGTCCGTGATGTCGCAACGGACCGCCAGGCAGCCCGCTTCGGTGAGTTCCTGGGGCGGCTCGCCGGAGCGGTAGGTGATCGCGACCTTGTCGCCGTTGTCGGCGAAAGCGCGGGCGATGGCGAGGCCGATGCCCCGGTTTCCTCCGGTGACGAGAACCGAGCGGCTCAACGGATCACCCTTTCCCTAGCGGTCTGGTACGTCGAAAACCTATCGGTACCAGGTGCTCCACGAGGAATCGGCCCCTGACAGCGCCTTCCCCCGGGCACTGTGGGGTTCCTACAGAGGACGCACGCCGGGCCGCGCCGCGTCCCGACCGCGGCGAGCGGCCTCCGATATCCCCGGCCGGGTCACCGTCCGGCGTGATTCACTTCCGTGGTGTATCGAGAAGGGAATTCCCTGTGCCCCACGAGGTAGATCAGTCATTCCTGGCCCTGCCCATGCGGGCCCTCGCCGACGCGGCGCTCGCCCGCGCGCGGGCGCTGGGTGCCGTGCACGCCGATTTCCGTCTGGAGCGGGTGCGCAGCGCGTCCTGGCGGCTGCGCGACGCCCGGCCCTCCGGGTCCTCGGACACCACCGATCTGGGTTACGCGGTGCGGGTGGTGCACGGCGGGGCGTGGGGGTTCGCCTCCGGCGTGGACCTGACGATGGACGCCGCGGCGAAGGTGGCCTCGCAGGCCGTCGCCATGGCGAAGCTGTCGGCGAAGGTGATCGCGGCGGCCGGCTCGGACGAGCGGGTGGAGCTGGCGGACGAGCCGGTGCACGGCGAGCGGACCTGGGTCTCGGCGTACGAGATCGATCCGTTCGGCGTACCGGACGAGGAGAAGGCGGGACTGCTCGCCGAGTGGAGCGGCCGGCTCCTGGGCGCCGAGGGCGTCGCGCATGTGGACGCCTCGCTGATGACCGTCCACGAGAACAAGTTCTACGCGGACACGGCGGGCACCGTCACCACCCAGCAGCGGGTGCGGCTGCATCCGCAGCTCACCGCGGTGGCCGTGGACGGGACGACCGGTGAGTTCGACTCGATGCGGACGATCGCCCCGCCGGCGGGCCGGGGCTGGGAGTACCTGACCGGGACCGGCTGGGACTGGGACGACGAACTGGCGCGGATCCCCGGGCTGCTGGCCGAGAAGATGCGGGCGCCGAGCGTCGAGGCGGGCACGTACGACCTGGTCGTCGACCCGTCCAACCTCTGGCTGACCATCCACGAGTCGATCGGGCACGCCACCGAGCTGGACCGGGCGCTGGGTTACGAGGCGGCGTACGCCGGGACCTCGTTCGCCACCTTCGACCAGCTGGGAAAGCTGACGTACGGCTCCCCCGTGATGAACGTGACCGGTGACCGCACCGCCGAGCACGGGCTCGCGACCATCGGGTACGACGACGAGGGCGTCGAGGCGCAGTCCTGGGATCTGGTCAAGGACGGGACGCTGGTCGGGTACCAACTGGACCGGCGGATCGCGAAGCTGACCGGGCTGGGCCGTTCCAACGGCTGCGCGTACGCGGACTCGCCCGGCCACGTCCCCGTCCAGCGGATGGCCAATGTGTCGCTGCGGCCGGATCCGGGCGGGCTGTCCACGGAGGACCTGATCGGCGGCGTGGAGCACGGGATCTATGTGGTCGGCGACCGGTCCTGGTCGATCGATATGCAGCGCTACAACTTCCAGTTCACCGGTCAGCGGGCGTACCGGATCCGCAAGGGCCGCCTCGCCGAGCAGGTTCGCGACTTCGCGTACCAGGGGGTCACGCCCGAGTTCTGGGGATCCATGGAGGCCGTGGGCGGACCCTCCACCTATGTGCTGGGCGGTGCCTTCAACTGCGGCAAGGCCCAGCCGGGGCAGATCGCCGCTGTCTCCCACGGGTGCCCCACGGCGCTGTTCCGGGGCGTGAACATCCTGAACACGACGAACGAGTCGGGGCGCGACTGACGACACGGCTCCGCGTTCACGGGAACCGTCGGCGTACGGCGGCGTATCTTCCCGTACGGAATTCGTTGCTGCACTGACGGCTCGGGGGCGTCGATGAGTGGTGGGCAAGGTCCTTGGGGACCGTACGGCGGTGGCCCGCAGGCGGGCGGTGGTCCGCAACCCGGCTGGGGACCGCAGCCCGGGTGGCCGCCCCAGCCGCAGGGGCCGGGGGTGCCGCCGCAGGGCCGGCCGTACGGCGGCGGTCCGCAGCCCGGACCGCCGCCGCCCGGCTGGGGGCCGCAGCCCCTGCCGCCGCGGCCGCCGTCGCGGATGCGGCGGGCGTTGCGGCTGCTCAACCCGATCGCTGCCGGACGCCAGGTGTGCAAACCGTCGCGGCCGGACCGGGTGGACGATCCGGCGGTGCGGAAGATCCAGGTCCTGCGGATGCTGGTCGGTCTCGCCGCGATGGTCTGGATCCTGGTGTCGTACCGGATCACTTCGGACGCCAAGTCCCTGGCCTATCAGCGGTTCGACCAGATCGTGACGTCCGCGACCCTGCTGGCGGCCACGTTCCCGGTCGCCGTCGGCGCCTTCATCGTCGCGAGCCGTCCGCACCACCGGCGCCTGTATCTGCGACGGGCGCTGAAGCCGCTCGGGGCGCTGCTGGCACTGGGCGGCACGATTGTGTACTTCGTCCTGATCACCTCCGGCGCACTGACCGGCGGCCCGTTCGGGCAGATGCCCGAGAAGCCGTCCACGGCCGACTACATGCACCTCATGTACGAACTCTTCCTCGTCCTCGTGATGCTGTGGGCGCTCGTGTTCGTCCTCTACGGTGCCGCCCTGGCGCTGGTGCACGTGTTCCGCACCTCGGACATCCACGAGGTACTGCCCCCGGTCATCGCGACCGTGCTGGTCTGGGAACTCGCGATCTCGGACCTGGTCTCGAACACCTTCGACGGCGTTCCCGCACTGGTGCGGGGCGCGGCGGTCTTCGGCGGCCCGATGTCGGTCACCGCGGTGAGCCTCTGGGAGCTGCGGCGCCTCAGGACCCGCCACGGCCTCACCCTGCGACGGGCGCTCGGCCGCTGACCCGGCCGGCAACCGGGTGCCGGGGCCGGACCGCTGGATAGTGTGTGTGATCTCAATACGACCCAGGAGGCCGGACGATGAGCCGCTTCAGCAAGCCGCACGAGATCGTCGAGCGGGCGCTCGAACTGTCCACCGCCGACGGCTGTGTGGTCATCGCCGACGAGGAGTCGTCCGCGAATCTGCGCTGGGCCGGCAACGCCCTCACGACGAACGGGGTGACGCGGGGGCGGACCCTGACCGTCATCGCGACGGTCGACGGCGCGCAGGGCACCGCCTCCGGTGTGGTGTCGCGGTCCGCGGTCACCGCCGATGACCTGGAGCCGCTGGTGCGGGCCGCCGAGGCCGCCGCACGCGGCGCCGGTCCGGCGGAGGACGCCCAGCCGCTGGTCACCGGGGTGCCCGCGTCACCGGACTTCACGGACGCACCGGCCGAGACCGGCTCGGACGTCTTCGCGGAGTTCGCCCCGGCGCTCGGCGACGCCTTCGCCCGCGCCCGCTCCGGCGGCCGTGAGCTGTACGGCTTCGCCAACCACGAGCTGACCTCGACGTACCTCGGTACGTCGACGGGGCTGCGGCTGCGCCACGACCAGCCGACCGGGACGCTGGAGCTCAACGCCAAGTCCCCCGACCGCACCCGTTCGTCCTGGACGGGCCGCTCGACACGCGACTTCAAGGACGTCGACCCGGCCGAGCTGGACGCGGAACTGGCGCAGCGGCTGCGCTGGGCCGAGCGCCGTATCGCGCTGCCCGCCGGGCGGTACGAGACGCTGCTGCCGCCTTCCGCCGTCGCGGATCTGCTGATCTACCAGCTGTGGTCGTCGGCCGCGCGGGACGCCGCGGAGGGCCGGACGGTGTTCTCCGAGCCGGGCGGCGGGACCAGGCTCGGCGAGACGCTCTCCGGGCTGCCGCTGACGCTGAGCAGCGATCCGTACGCGTCCGGCCTGGAGGCCGCGCCGTTCGTGATCGCCCACGCGTCCGGGGACAGCTCCTCGGTCTTCGACAACGGACTGCCGCTGACCCGGACCGACTGGATCCGGGACGGAAAGCTGGAGCATCTGACGACCACCCGGCACACGGCGGCGCTGACCGGGCAGCCGGTCGCGCCGGCCATCGACAACCTGGTGCTGGAGGCCGGCGGTGAGCGGTCACTGGAGGAAATGGTGTCCGCGACGACCGGGCGCGGGCTGCTGCTGACCTGCATGTGGTACATCCGGGAGGTCGACCCGGCGACACTGCTGCTGACCGGGCTGACCCGCGACGGGGTGTATCTCGTCGAGGACGGCGAGGTCGTCGGCGAGGTGAACAACTTCCGGTTCAACGAGTCGCCGGTGGACCTGCTGTCGCGGGCCACGGAGGCGGGCCGTACGGAGAAGACGCTGCCGCGCGAGTGGAGCGACTGGTTCACCCGGGCCGCGATGCCCGCGCTGCGGATCCCGGACTTCAACATGAGCTCGGTGAGTCCGGGCGTCTGACCCGCCTAGACTGACTGTTGCCTTTCGATACACGTAGCTGAGGAGACACGGAACCGTGACGGACATCGTCGACGAGCTGAAGTGGCGCGGGCTGTTCGCCCAGTCCACTGACGAGGACGCACTGCGCAAGGCTCTCGCGGACGGTCCCGTCACCTTCTATTGCGGCTACGACCCCACCGCGGCGAGTCTGCACGTCGGCCATCTGGTGCAGGTGCTCACCATGCGCCGGCTCCAGCAGGCCGGTCTGCGGCCGCTCGCCCTGGTGGGCGGGGCCACCGGTCAGATCGGTGACCCGCGGCCGACCGCGGAGCGCACGCTGAACGATCCGGAGACGATCGCCAACTGGGTGACGCGGCTGCGGTCCCAGATCGAGCCGTTCCTGTCCTTCGAGGGCGAGAACGCGGCGGTCATGGTGAACAACCTGGACTGGACCTCGGGCATGTCCGCGATCGAGTTCCTCCGGGACATCGGCAAGCACTTCCGTGTCAACAAGATGCTGACCAAGGAGTCCATCGCCCGGCGGCTGGAGTCCGACGAGGGCATCAGCTACACCGAGTTCAGCTACCAGCTGCTCCAGAGCATGGACTTCCTGGAGCTGTACCGGCGCTACGGCTGCACCCTCCAGCAGGGCGGCAGCGACCAGTGGGGCAACCTCACCGCGGGTCTCGACCTGATCCACCGCCTGGAGCCGGGCGCCGAGGTGCACGCGCTGGCGACGCCGCTGATGACGAAGGCGGACGGGACCAAGTTCGGCAAGTCCGAGAGCGGGGCCGTCTGGCTGGATCCTGCGATGACGACGCCGTACGCGTTCTACCAGTTCTGGCTGAACGTGGACGACCGGGACATTTCGCGGTACATGCGCGTCCTCAGCTTCCTCAGCCCCGCGGAGCTGGAGGAGCTGGAGAAGGTCACCGAGGAGCGTCCGCAGGCCCGGGCGGCGCAGCGCGCGCTGGCCGAGGAGCTGACGACGCTGGTGCACGGTGCGGATCAGTGCGCCGCGGTCATCGCGGCGTCGAAGGCGCTCTTCGGCCAGGGTGAGCTCGGCGAGCTGGACGAGGCGACGCTGAGCGCCGCGCTGTCCGAGGTGCCGCACGCGCAGGTCACCGAGCTGGGCCCACTGGTGGACCTCCTGGTGGAGGTCGGCCTGGCGCCGAGCAAGTCGGGTGCCCGCCGCACGGTGAAGGAGGGCGGTGCGTACGTGAACAACGCCAAGGTCACGGACGGTGAGAGCGCGCCGGCCCGCGAGGAGCTGCTGCACGGGCGCTGGCTGGTGCTGCGCCGGGGCAAGAAGAACCTCGCCGCCGTCGAGGTCACCGGCTGATCGCGGACCACGTCGACACTGCGGCCGGACACGCGTCACGCGTGTCCGGCCGCAGTTCTCCGTGTGCCCGGCGGCGGTTCAGGTCTTCTGTTTGGTGCCGCGGATCGAGGCCCACAGCATGTCGCCGACGCCGACGACCACCACCGCACCGATCAGCTGGAGCAGATGGCGGATCCAGTCGATGCCCTTGGTGTCGTTGACACCGATCCAGGTGGCGACGGCATTGCCGAGGACGCTGCCGATGATGCCGAAAATGATCGTCAGCCAGAGTGGGATGTTCTGTTTGCCGGGCAGGATCGCCTTCGCGATCAGACCGAGCACCAGACCCACGATGATTGCCCACAACCAGCCCATGTCGCCTCCTCGTGCGACGCGATGTCGCGCATGTGCGCCCAGTCTCGGCCCGCGTGCCGTGCCCCGCATGCCGGAAGGGGCCGTACGTGGGGAGCGGATACCGACATGTACGAACAGAGCGCGCCCCGGTCTCGAAGCCTCGGGGCGCCGGGCGTACCGTGGTTCGCGGTCCGGTCCGGGGAGCGTCCGGTACGGGAATGAGGTGTCCCCCGGCCCGCGAGGCGCTGGGGGAAGGGTGATGGAGACGTGATGCGAAAGCAGAGCGGCGGCGAGGTCTTCCGGATCACGGGGGCCCGGCAGGGGCTCGCGGACGATGTGCGCGGCAGACAGCGGCGCTATGTGATCTCGATGTCCGTACGGACGGTTTCGGTGGTCCTGGCCGCGGTGCTGTGGAACGTGGAGCGGTACGTCGCGATCGTGGCGCTCGCGCTCGGGGTGCTGCTGCCGTACGTGGCGGTGGTCATCGCCAACGCGGGCCGGGAGAACACCCCTTCGCTGCCCTCCACCTTCGTACCGGCGCCGATGCGTCCGGTGCTCGACGCGGCGCCGGTGGCCGGTGCCACGGAGCCCGGTCCGGAGGGCGACGGGGTGCGCCGCGGCGGGGGATCGGCCTGAGCCCGGTTGGGTGCGCACTGCACCCGAAGCTCAAGAAAACCTCAGATCAATCATGAAGTTACGGTGCACCGCACCCCGGTCTGCGTGACATACTTCGTAGGCGCTCCGCATCCCCCGTCGGAGCGACGGACCGACGCCGGGCAGCTCCCCCCGTGGCTGCTCGGCGTCGTTTTTTCTCCGGCTGGGGATGCGTCGGGGCCGCCCGGCGAACCGGGCCGGGCCGAGGGCCCGCATCCGCGCTGACCTAGGGTTGAGTCCGTGAACTCCCCTGAATCCGCGGCCGGTAACACCGCCGCCCCCATCTGTTCCGCCAAGGGCTGCCGGGCCGACGCCGTATGGGTGCTCGCCTGGAACAACCCGAAGCTGCACACCCCGGAGCGCCGCAAGACCTGGCTGGCCTGCGAGGAGCACCGGGAGCACCTCTCCTCGTTCCTGGACGTCAGGAGTTTCCTCAAGGAAGTCGTGACCCTGGCGGAGTGGGAGTCCCACGGACCGGGACCGGACGCGCCCTGATCCGCCCTGATCCGGCCTGATCCGAACGAAAGACCCTAGCCGCCGATCGCCGACATCGGCCGGTCCGGTTGCAGGAAGGACGGGTCGTCCAGGCCGGATCCGGCTTTCTTTCCCCACATCGCGAGCGTCCAGATCCGGGCGATCTCCTCGTCGGGCGCGTCCGAGCGCAGGGCGCCGCGCAGGTCGGTCTCCTCGCGGGCGAAGAGGCAGGTGCGCACCTGGCCGTCGGCGGTGAGCCTGGTGCGGTCGCAGGCGCGGCAGAAGGGGCGGGTGACGGAGGCGATGACGCCGACCCGGTGGGGGCCGCCGTCGACGAGCCAGCGCTCGGCGGGGGCGGAGCCGCGCTCCCCGGCGCCCTCCTCGGTGAGGGTGAAGCGGGTGCGCAGCGAGCGCAGTATGTCGCCTGCCGTGATCATGCCGTCGCGCTTCCAGCCGTGCTGGGCGTCGAGCGGCATCTGCTCGATGAAGCGGAGCTCGTACCCGTGCTCGACGGCCCAGGCGAGCAGCTCGGGGGCCTCGTCGTCGTTGAGCCCCGGCATCAGGACGGTGTTGACCTTGACGGGGGTGAGCCCGGCTTCGCGGGCGGCTTCGAGGCCGGCCAGCACGTCGTGGTGGCGGTCGCGGCGGGTGAGGGTCTTGAAGACGTCGGGGCGCAGGGTGTCCAGCGAGACGTTGACCCGGTCGAGCCCCGCGGCCTTGAGTGCGGCGGCGGTGCGCCCCAGGCCGATGCCATTGGTGGTGAGCGACATCCTGGGGCGCGGGGCGAGGGCGGCGCACCGCTCGACGACGGAGACGAGCCCGGGGCGCAGCAGCGGTTCGCCGCCGGTGAAGCGGACCTCCGTGATGCCGAGCCGGGTGACGGCGATGTCGATCAGCCGGACGATCTCGTCATCGGTGAGCAGATCGGGCTTGGCCAGCCACTGCAAACCCTCTTCCGGCATGCAGTAGGTGCACCGCAGATTGCACCGGTCGGTCAGCGAGACGCGCAGGTCGGTGGCTACCCGGTCGTAGGTGTCGATGAGCATGTGGGCCCCCTCCCCCGATTGCTTCCCGGGTGCCGATTCCGCTCTCCGTCCGGCCCTTCCGGCTGACTCTTCCGAGACTACGCGAGAGCTGTGACATCGGCGGGGCCCGTTTGGCACGAGGTGCGGCGTGGCCGTGTCGTAGGACCCTACGACACGGCCGCGGAGCGGGAGGGGCACCCGGGGCGCCGCTCGCTCAGTGTGCTTCGACGCCGGTGAGGGACTTGACCTCCAGCTCGGCGTACTTGCCCCTGTCGGGCTCTTCCTTGGAGAGGAGGGAGCCGACCCAGCCGAGCAGGAAGCCCAGCGGGATGGAGATCAGACCGGGGTTCTCCAGCGGGAACCAGGCGAAGTCGACGCCCTTGAACATCGACGTCTTCGGGTTGCCGGAGACGACCGGCGAGAACAGCACCAGGATCACCGAGCTGGCCAGACCGCCGTAGATCGACCACAGCGCGCCCCGGGTGGTGAACCGCTTCCAGAAGAGGCTGTAGAGGATGGTCGGCAGGTTGGCGGAGGCGGCGACGGCGAATGCCAGCGCCACCAGTCCGGCGACGTTCATGTCACGGGCGAAGGCGCCCAGGACGATCGCGACCGCGCCGATGAGGACGGTGGCCCAGCGGGCCGCCCGCATCTCCTCCTTCTCGGTGGCCTTCCCCTTGCGGATGACGTTGGCGTAGATGTCGTGCGCGAAGGAGGACGAGGAGGCGAGGGTGAGTCCCGCGACGACGGCGAGGATGGTGGCGAAGGCGACGGCCGAGATCACGGCGAGCAGTACGGCGCCGCCGGTGGTGCCGACCCCGCCGAGGTATTCGGCGAGCTGCGGGGCGGCCGCGTTGCCGGCCGGGTTCTTCGCCTTGATCTCGTCGGGGCCGATGAGGGCCGCGGCACCGAAGCCGAGGGCGATCGTCATCAGGTAGAAGGCACCGATGATGCCGATGGCCCAGTTGACCGACTTACGGGCGGCCTTGGCGGTCGGCACCGTGTAGAAGCGGATCAGGATGTGCGGCAGGCCGGCGGTGCCGAGGACCAGGGCGATGCCGAGCGAGAGGAAGTCCAGCTTCGAGGTGCTGGTGGCACCGTACTTGAGGCCGGGCTCCAGGAACGCCGCCCCGTGGCCGCTCTTCTCGGCGGCCGTGCCCAGCAGGTCGGAGATGTTGAAGTCGAACTTCAGCAGCACCAGGAAGGTCATCAGCAGGGCACCGGCGATGAGCAGCACGGCCTTGACCATCTGGACCCAGGTGGTGCCCTTCATGCCGCCGATGGTGACGTAGACGATCATCAGTACGCCGACGAGGGCGACGATGAGGATCTTGCCCGCGTCGCTGGTGATGCCGAGCAGCAGGGAGACCAGGACGCCCGCGCCCGCCATCTGGGCCAGCAGGTAGAAGATCGAGACGACGATGGTGGAGACGCCGGAGGCGGTACGGACGGGGCGCTGGCGCATCCGGTAGGCGAGGACGTCTCCCATGGTGTAGCGGCCCGAGTTGCGCAGCGGTTCGGCGACCAGCAGCAGGGCGACGAGCCAGGCGACGAGGAAGCCGATGGAATACAGGAAGCCGTCGTAGCCGAAGAGGGCGATGGCCCCGGCGATGCCGAGGAAGGACGCGGCGGACATGTAGTCGCCGGAGACCGCGAGTCCGTTCTGGAAGGCGGTGAACTGGCGGCCGCCCGCGTAGAAGTCGGCAGCGCTCTTGGTCTGCCGGCCGGCCCAGACGGTGATGCCCAGGGTCGCGGCGACGAACACGGCGAAGAGCGTGATGATCAGCGGCCGGTGCTCGGTGGTCGAGGAGGCGGCCAGCTGGACGGCGGTGTGCGAGTGGTACGCGGCGCTCATGCGTCGGCCTCCATACGGGACTTGATGGCCTCGGCCTTCGGGTCGAGCTTGGCGGCCGCGTGCCTGGAGTAGAACCAGGCGATGAGGAAGGTGGTGACGAACTGGGCGAGGCCGAACACGAAGGCCACGTTGATGTTGCTGTACACCTTGGTGCCCATGAAGCCGCCCGCGTAGTTGGACAGCAGCACGTAGAGCAGGTACCAGAGAACGAACGCGATGGTCAGCGGAAAGGCGAACGAGCGGTAGGAGCGGCGCAGTTCGCCGAACTCACCGCTCTCCTGCATCGCGACGAAAGCCTCGGTGGTGAGCGGAGCAGGGGGCGTGTCCGTACTGACCTCGGGCGGCGGTGCATCGGTAGCCACGGAATCTCCTCGCGACGCGGGTGCGGTGGTGTCGGTGACGGTGGATCTCGCTGGGAACGCTGGATATCGGGGGGTGTCGGTGCACCTCCCCCGACAACGGCACGGAGGGCGCGGCGAAGCGGTTCACCGCGGGTCCGTACTTCTTCCCGAGCGCCGTTTCCCGCCCGTCCGGCCGAACCCGGCCCCGCGAACTCATTGAAGAGCGGGGATGATCAGCGATAACTTCACTCGTCATGTACCCGACTGGATACGCCCGGTGTCCGGTCGACCGGCACGGATGATGTGGAGACCCCATGGCTCATCTGGGATCCAGACGGACGCGCGCACTGTCGTTGCCCGTCGGATTGGCACTCACGGCCTCGCTCGGCTTCCTGCCGACGGCGGCCGCCTCTGCCGCACCCATGGACACGCAGCCCACGGCTGCGGTGTCGACGGACGGCCCGAAGCTCTCGTACGTGGTCAACACGCGGGGCGGTCACGGGACCGTCAAGCAGGTGAAGAAGGCGATAGCCGCGGCCGGCGGCACGGTGGTGGTCGCCTACGACCAGATCGGCGTCATCGTCGTCCACTCGCAGAACCCGGACTTCGCGCAATCGATCCGCCGGGTCCGGGGGGTCGATTCGGCGGGTGCCACCCGCACCAGCCCCATCGTTCCGCAGGCCACCACGGACACCGGGGTCGAGCAGCCGCTCACCGCCGCGCAGGCGAAGGCCGCGTCGGCCCGGGCGACGGGTGACCAGGACCCGATGGAGCCCCTGCAGTGGGACCTGCCCGCCATCAAGGCGGACCAGGCGCACAAGCGGACGCTGGGCAGCAGCAAGGTCACGGTCGCGGTCATCGACACGGGTGTCGACGACACCCATCCGGACCTGGCGCCGAACTTCGACCGCCGGGCATCGGCGAACTGCGTCTCCGGGGCGCCGGACACCACGGACGGCGCCTGGCGTTCGAAGCCCGGTGAGAGCAACCACGGCACCCATGTCGCGGGGACCATCGCCGCCGCGAAGAACGGCGTCGGGGTCACGGGTGTCGCGCCGGGCGTCAAGGTCGCCGGGATCAAGGTGGCGAACCCGGACGGCTTCTTCTACACCGAGTCGATCGTCTGCGGCTTCGTCTGGGCCGCCGAGCACGGTGTCGATGTCACCAACAACAGCTACTTCACCGACCCGTGGATGTTCAACTGCAAGAACGACCCGGACCAGGGCGCCCTGGTCGACGCGGTCGCCCGTGCCACCCGGTACGCGGAGCGCAGGGGCACGGTCAACATCGCCTCGTCCGGCAACAGCAGCTTCGACCTGGCCTCCGACGCGATCGAGGACACGGGAAGCCCGAACGACAGCACGACCGTCACCCGGACGATCAACCCACGCGAGTGCCTCGACATCCCGGTGCAGCTGCCGGGCGTCGTGACGGTCTCCGCGACCGGCGCGAAGGGCCTGAAGGCCTCCTACTCGAACTACGGGAACGGCGTCATCGACGTGGCGGCCCCCGGCGGTGACTCCACGGCGTACCAGACGCCCGCCCCGCCGGCCACGAGCGGTCTGATCCTGTCCACGCTGCCGAACGGCGAGTACGGCTACAAGGCCGGTACGTCGATGGCCTCCCCGCATGTCGCGGGTGTCGCGGCCCTGATCAAGTCGACGCACCCGCACGCCTCGGCGGCCACGGTGAAGGCGCTGCTGAGCGCCGAGGCCGACGCCACCGCGTGCGGCGCCCCGTACGACATCGACGGTGACGGCAAGATCGACGCCGTCTGCGAGGGCGGCAAGAACCGCAACGGCTTCTACGGCGCCGGTGTGGTGAACGCGCTGAACGCGGTCCGCTGGTAGCCGGAACGCGGCGCGGCGGGAGGGCCGGTCCGGATTCTTCGGCCGGCCGCTCCCGCCGCTTCTCCCGGGCCGCTGCCCGCACCGTTCCCGGGGCTTCTTTCCGCCCGGTGGCACTCATTGCCATAGCGCGGGGATGAACCAGGCACGGCTCCGGCACCGAACAGGCGTGGGCGGCGCTCGGCGACGACCCCGCGCTTCTCGCGCACATCGAGCCTCCCGCGCGAGGCGGGCTGCTCCCGGCCCGGCCGCCCGTCACGGAGCCGGCCCGTACCGCCGTCGCGGTCTGCTCGCCGGCCGCCGCCGTGCTGCGGGCGCCGACCGAGCGGCACGACGGGGGCGGCTCCCGGCTGGTCACGCTCTCGCCGGCCCGCACCGCCGCCCGGCTGCTCGACGAGCTGCCGGACCGCCTGGAGCCGGATGCCCCCTGACCCGTCGTACGAGCCGGAGCGGTGGCTCGCGCAGAAGGGCGGTCCGCTGGGCCGGCTGCGGCACGTGCTGCCGGCGGTCGCCTTCGGTGACTCCCCCCGCCGGCTGGTCGCGCCCGCCCGGCCCCGCTGGGGGCGGACCCGGCCGCCCGGCTCACGGCTTGATGAGCACCTTCAGCGCGGTGCGCCCGTCCATCGCCTTGTAGCCGATGGGGACGTCGTCGAGGCCGACGGTCAGGTCGAAGACGGGCGACGGGTCGATCGTGCCGGCCAGGACGTCGGGGAGCAGCTCCGGGATGTACGTGCGCACGGGGGCGACGCCGCCGCGCAGGGCGATGTTCCGGTCGAACATGACGCCGAGGTCCAGGCCGGTGCCGCTGCCGTGCGGCACGCCGACGTAGCCGATGGAGCCGCCGTCGCGGGTGATCCCGACGGCGGTGCGCATCGACTGTTCGGTGCCGACGGCCTCGATCACGGCGTGCGCGCCCTCGCCGCCGAGCAGTTCCCGTACGGCTTCGACGGCCGCCTCGCCGCGCTCGGCGACGACGTCCGTGGCGCCGAAGGTGCGGGCGATGTCCGTGCGCGCCTGGTGGCGGCCGAGCGCGATGATCCGCTCGGCGCCGAGCCGCTTGGCGGCCATGACGCCGCAGAGTCCGACCGCTCCGTCACCGACGACCGCGACCGTGGAGCCGGGCTTCACGCCCGCGCCGACGGCGGCGTGGTGTCCGGTGCCGAGCACGTCGGACAGGGCGAGGAGCGCGGTGAGCAGGTGGTCGTCGGCGGCCGCGGCGGCGGGGAGCTTGATCAGCGTGCCGTCGGCGAACGGGACGCGAACGGCCTCGCCCTGCCCGCCGTCGGAGCCGACCGAGCCCCAGAACCCGCCCTGCGGGCAGGAGGTCGTCAGCCCCTCGGCGCAGTAGGCGCAGGTGCCGTCGGACCAGACGAACGGGGCGACGACGAGGTCACCGACGGCGAAGCCGGCCACCTCGGAACCCGCCTCCTCGACGATCCCGAGGAACTCGTGCCCGATGCGCTGGCCGGGCTGCCGGGCGGACTCGCCGCGGTACGCCCACAGGTCGCTGCCGCAGATGCAGGCCCGCAGGACCCGCAGCACCACATCGGTGGGCTGCTGGATCGCGGGGTCGGGCACCTCCTGCACGCGTATGTCGTGGGGGGCGTGGATGACGGTGGCGCGCATGCGTGGGGATCCTTGCCGGTCTCAGCTGCTGGTACGCCGTTCACGGTACGCCCCGGCAGTCACACCGCCCCGTCGAGGCCCGGGCGCGAGCACTCCGGCGGTCAGCAGGAACTGCGCCGCGATGTAGGTGAGCATGACCCAGAAGTCCGGGGCGGGCAGCTGCGGCCAGTCGGCGATGCCGGTGGCGATCAGCGCGTCGGAGAGCAGGAAGAGCGCCCCGCCGGCGGCCGCGTACCGGCCGCGGGTGCCGGCCCGGAACGCCATCGCCGTGAGCAGCAGGCTGTAGCCGGTCATCGGGATCCGCAGGTCCGCGGGCAGTCCGGGCCAGAGCAGCACGACGAAGGTGGTCAGGACGACGGCGTACGCGATCCCGGCGGGCAGCGAGCCGCGGGCCCGTCCGAAGAGCCACAGGTAGCAGACGTGCCCCGCGGCGAAGGAGACCATCCCGACGAGGAAGGCGGCATCGGCGTCGGCCAGCAGGAACGTGTCGCCGCCCCAGCCGAACAGCAGCGCCGCGATGAGCAGCCGGGGGCCGCGCCGGGCGGCGGCGTACCCGGCCAGCAGCGGCATCAGCAGGGGCTTGGCGACGAGGTGGGCGACGGGTACGTCGGCGAGCAGGCCGACGAGGTCGACGGCCGAGGCCACCAGGAAGGCGATGAACAGCGGTCGTACGAGACGCTCCCGCCGGTCCGGTACGGCGTCCGCCCGGTCCGGTACGGCGTCGGCGCTCATCCGGTGCGCTCCTGGGCGGGGGCGGCCGTACGCGCGGCCGTTCTGCCCGGCTGCCAGCCGGGCCCGCGGAAGATCCGCCCGGCCCGCTCGCTCCAGCTGTCCGCCTTCCGCACGTCACGGGCGATGGCGGCGTACTCGTGGGTGGCTACGCGGAGCGGATTGAAGGTGTCGATGTTCTTGGTGAGCCCGAACACGGGCCGCTCGGTCTCGGCGGTGAACGACCCGAAGAGCCGGTCCCACACGATCAGGATGCCGCCGAAGTTCCGGTCCAGGTAGCCGCCCTGCGAGGCGTGGTGCACCCGGTGGTGGGAGGGCGTGTTCAGTACGTACTCGAACGGCCTGGGGAGCTTGTCGATGCGCTCCGTGTGCACCCAGAACTGGTACACGAGGTTGGCCGACGAGCAGAAGGCGAGCGCCGCCGGGTGGACCCCGCACGCGATCATCGGCAGGTAGAACGGCCAGACGGTCAGCGAGGTCCAGGGCTGGCGCAGCGCGGTGGAGAGGTTGAACTTCCGGCTGGAGTGGTGGACCACGTGGCAGGCCCAGAGGATCCGGATGACGTGGTGGCCGCGGTGGGACCAGTAGTAGAAGAAGTCCTGCGCCAGCAGCATCAGCAGGACGGTCCACCACAGCACGGGGACGCGGAGCGGGGTCAGTTCGTAGACCGCGGTGTAGATCGCGACGATGGGCACTTTCCACAGCAGGTCGAAGACCAGGCTGCCCAGCCCCATGGTGATGCTGGTGACGGCGTCCTTCGCCTCGTATCCGGCGGCGTCCTCGTCGGGGTGGAAGTGGTGGAGGGCCACTTCCAGAACAGTGAGCAGGACGAAGGCCGGTATGGACCAGAGCACTACATCGGGCAGGTTCGGCGGCATACCTGCACCGTAGAGCCGCAGGTCGGCCGGGCACCAGACGTTGTTACCAACAAGTATGCGAGACACGGTGTCAGCAGTCTTTGGTGAGTTCTGCCAAACACGGGGGCGTGACAGGGTGCGCAGGTGGCGGGGCAGGCGCCGCGCCCCTCCCCGGCGTTACACCCCCACCGCCCCCAGCAGATGCCCCGCCCCGTAGGTGACCGCCATCGCCAGCGCTCCCCCGCCCATGTTCCGCAGCACCGCCGGCCCCACCCTCGCCTCGCCCAGCCGGGCGCTCCACCACCCCGTGAGGGCCAGCGCCGCCAGTACCGACAGCACGGTCACCAGGAGCCGCAACGACGAGGGCGGCAGCACGATCGCCAGCAGCGGCAGCAGCGCGCCGACCGTGAACGCCAGGAAGCTCGCGCCCGCCGCGTGCCACGGGTTGGTCAGCCGGTCCGGGTCGATGCCCAGCTCGACCACCGCGTGGGCGCGCAGCGCATCGCGTTCGGTGAGCTGGACGGCGGCCTCGCGGGCGACCTCGCGGCTCAGGCCCTTGCCCTCCAACAGGCCGGTCAGCTCGGTCAGTTCCGCCTCGGGGTCCTCCTTCAGCTCCTGTTTCTCCGTCGCGATGGCGGCCCGCTCCGAATCTCGCTGGGTGGAGACCGACACGTACTCGCCCGCCGCCATCGACATGGAACCGGCCAGCAGTCCCGCCAGGCCGGCGGTGAGCAGGGTGCCCCGGTCGGCCGTGGCGCCGGCCACACCGACGACCAGGCCGGCGGTGGAGACCACCCCGTCGTTGGCACCGAGGACCGCGGCACGCAGCCAGTTCAGCCGCGTGCCGAGCCCGTTGCCGTGCGGTTCGTCGTGCGCCTGGGTATCCGTCACCCGGGGATGGTCTCACTCCGCCCGGTCACCAGACGCGTACCGACCCGCCCGGGGCGAATGCGGGGCTGGTCGCGCCTGCCGGTACCTCCTTCAGCGGTTCGGCGATCTCCTCGACCGCCGGGCCGACCTCCGCCGCGACGCGGTCGAGCGCCGCCAGGTCGAAGCCGTAGACGCGGGCCGCGTTGCCGCCGGTCATCGCCGCGACCTCCTCGGGGTCCACGCCCGCGTACGCGATCCGCAGGGCTTCCCTCGTGTACGGGGCGGTGCCCTCGTCGTGCGGGTAGTCACTGCCCCACATGATCTTGTCGAGGCCGATCCGGTCGCGCAGCGGCACCTCGTGGGGGCGCATGAAGCTGGCTCCCACGTAGCAGTTGTCGCGCCAGACCTCACTCGGGCTCGCCCCCATCGAGGCGGCCAGGCCCGCACCGAACCTGGATTCGGCGGTGGTCGCCCGGGTCGCCGCCGCGACCAGGCGGCCGTGGTAGTAGTCCAGCATCTCCACGACGCGCGGAATCCAGCCGGAGCCCTGTTCGGTGAGGACCAGTTTCAGTCCGGGGTGACGGCGGAAGGCTCCGCCGAAGATCAGGTGCCACAGCGCCCGGTGGGAGAACCAGGTCGTCTCCACCATGAACACGGCGCGCGCCGCCGGTTCGTCGCCGAGCGGCGGGGAGGCCGAGCCGCCGTGGTGGTTCACGGGTACGTCCAGCTCCTCGCAGACGGCCCACAGCGGGTCGTACGTCTGCGAGTACAGCTCCGGGACGCCCGAGCCGGGCGGGGCGCCGGGCAGCAGGATGCCGCCGGTGAGCCCCGCCTCCTTGGTGCGGCGGATCTCGCGGACCGCCTCCGCCGGGTCGTTGAGGAGGATCTGCGCGACACCGGCCCGCCGGCCCGGCGCCTGCGCGCAGAAGTCGGCGAGCCAGCGGTTGTGGGCGCGCAGCCCGGCCCAGCGCTGTTCGTACTCCGCCCGCGAGGGCGCGGGCGCCATCAGCGAGGCGGAGGGGAAGAAGGGCGGGATGGTGTTGGGGAAGACCACCTCCGCGACGATGCCGTCGGCCTCCAGTTCGGCGAGGCGGCGCTCCGAGTTCCAGTTGCGGTCGGCGGTGTCGGCGAGGAGGTCCTCGTACGGATTGACGTACGTCGCCGCCCACGCGTCGAAGTCGTCGTGGTACTTCGTCTCCAGGTAGGGCCGGTAGTCGAGGAGGTCCGCGCCCGCGTGGCAGTCGGCGGAGATGACGGTGTAGCGCCGGCGGGACATCAGCCGGCCCCCAGGACCGGGAAGTCGTGGCCGGTCAGCCAGTGCCGGCCGGTCTCGCGCGAGCGTGCCCAGGACGCCTCGACCGCCGTCTGGTCGGCGCTCTGGCCGAGGTCCTGCGGGGTGGGGCCGATGCGTTCGGCGATCGGGGCGAGCCTGGCCGTGTCGAAGCCGAAGACCTCGGCCGCGGCGAGGCCCAGCATGCGGCGGGTCTCGGCGACCGGTATGTCGTGGAAGGTGTCGCGCAGCCACTGGGCGGTGTTGGGCCAGGTGCCTTCGGGGTGCGGGAAGTCGCTGCCCCACAGGATGTTGTCGACGCCGATCTCGTACCGCTGGGCGAGTTCGCGGCGCTTGGTGTTGGTGGCGCAGATGAAGACCTGGCGGTCGAGGTACTCGTGCGGGGGCCGCTTCAGTTCGGCGAACGGCGAGAGTTTCTTGCCGCCGTGGGCGCCGAGGTAGAGCCGGTCCATGAACCAGAGGAGGTTCGGCAGCCACCAGCAGCCGGACTCGGCGACGCCGAACCGCAGCCCGGGGTGGCGTTCGAAGGCGCCCGACCACAGCAGGAACCAGAGCGGACGGGACGGCCACCAGGTGACCTCGGACACGTAGATCCCGAGGTGGTCGCCGTACTCGTGGCGCGGAGCCGCGCCGGAGTGGGTGACGACGGGCATGCCCGTCTCGGCGGCGGCCGCCCACACGGGGTCGTAACGCCGGTCGTGGTAGGGGGCCTTGTCCACCCACATGGAGGGGATCATGAGCGCGCCGAGGCCGGACTCCTTCGCCCGGTGGATCTCCGCGACGACCCGGTCGACCTCGCCGGTGACGGGCAGCAGGGCGACTCCGCAGTGGCGTTCGGGGTTCTGCGAGACGAAGTCGGCGAGCCAGCGGTTGTGGGCCTGCGCACCCGCCATACCCAGCTCCGGGTCCTGGTCGCCGGAGAGGCCGAGGCCCACGCCGAACGGGGCGGCGGTCCGGCTGTCGACGGCGTCCGCGTCGGGGAAGACCACCTCGGCCGCCACTCCGTCGCCGTCCAGTTCCTTCAGGCGCCGGGCGGCGTCCCAACCACCCTTCAGGCCCTCCTCGTTGTCGTGGAACCACTTGTCGGCGAAGGCCTCGTTGCGTACGCCGAGGCGGGTCATCTCCTCGCGGCGCCGGTCGCGCCCGGCGAGGAAGTCGTCGAATTCCCGGTGGAAGCGGGGGTCGAGATAGGGCCGGTACTCCTCGGTGGGCAGCCCGGCGTGGCAGTCGGAGGAGATGATCAGGTAGGGGTCGTCGGACATCGCTCGCTCCTCAGTCGAGTATGAAACTCTCCAGGTACGACGGGTTGGCCCGGTCCAGCATCGACTGCGACCTGGCGCGGATCTGCCGGTCGCTGTGCTCGCTGTCCGGCAGCATCCAGAAGCGGTCGGCACGGATCCCGTCCACGACGGTCGCCGCGACGTCCTCCACCGGGGTGAACTCCACCTCGTGGCCCGACTCCCGCATGGCGGACTCCCACTGGCCGAGGCTGCGGTACGGGGTCCTGCGCGGGCGCTCCTTGGCGTACCGCTCCGGCCGGTTGCGGTGCGACTCCCACAGTCCGGTACGGAGCATGTGCGGGCCGGGGAAGAGCACCGAGGCGCCGACCGCCGCGCCCTCCGCCCGCAGGTGCGCGTACAGCGACTCGGTCATCGTGACGACGGCGGACTTGGTGACCGCGTACACGGAGGCGGTCGGCAGCGGGGCGATCCCGCCGTCCCCGGACGAGGTGTTGACGACGTGTCCGGGGCCGCCGTCCGCGATCATGCGCGGCACGAACGCCTGGATGCCGTGGAAGACGCCCCACACATTGACCGCGAACGCCCACTTCCAGTCGTTCGGCTCGTGCTCCCACATCCGGCCCTCGGCCCCGGAGCCGACCCCGGCGTTGTTGCACAGCACATGCACGGCGCCGAAGGTGTCGTACGCGGCTTCGGCCAGCGCCCGCACGGACTCGCGTTCGCCGACGTCGACGGCGTGGGCCAGCACCCGCGCACCGTCCTGGCGCAGTTCGCCCGCCGCCTTGCCGAGCGCGTCCTCCTCCACGTCGGCGAGGACGACCTTCAGCCCCTCGGCGGCGAACCTGCGTGCCATCGCGAGGCCGATGCCGCTCGCGGCGCCGGTGACCACGGCGACCTGTCCCTCCTCCAGCCTCATCGGACGCTCCCTTCCGGCGGGCCGTCGTGGATCTGCTGCGGGTCGTCGTAGCGCTGGTGGATGTACGGCAGCAGGGCCTCGGCGCTCACCCGCGCCACGGCCCTGCCCCGCTGGTCGCTGGTCTTCTCGCCGATGGTGAGCTCGACCAGCCGTCGTACGGGGAGGTCGGCGACCGGGTCGTACGCCGACTCGCGCAGCACCACGTCGCCCGAGATCCGTTCCAGCCGGCGGACCTTCTCGTGGCGGGTGCAGTGGACCAGCACGGGGTCGGAGTCGAAGCCCTCGCCGTCCACCGCGGGCAGGTACTTGAAGTAGAAGTCGAGCTTGGCCGTCGGTTCGGGCAGCGGGAGCGGTCCGCCGACCGCGCCGCGCACCTCGACGAAGGCGATGCCGTGCCGGGCGAGCGCGGCCCGGACGACGAGGCCGTCGCGTTCGACGGTCACCTCGCCGAGCTTCTTCGGTTCGCCGAACACCTCACGGCCGCCGATCAGCGCCCGTTCATGGGTCATCGGCATGACGAGCGGATACCAGCCCTCGTCGCCGTCGTGGACCGCCGCGACGGCGACCGAGCCCGCGCCGAGCGGGTAGCCGGGAAGTTCGACCGTACTGATACTGGCCCGGACGAGCGGGCGCTCGGCGGGCTTGAGAGGTGGCGGGAGGACGGCCGCCACCGCGTCGGGGTCACTCTCCCAGAGGGCCACCACACCGGTGGACCAGATGTCGGGGAGTGTGGAGCGGGCCGCGCGGGCCGCCGCTATCTCGGCCTCGGTGCGCGCGCCGTACCGTACACGTGCCATGTCGTACCACCCTTCTCGGTCGTCCGTGGTTCGGTACTCCGTGCCGGGTTCTGTAACACAGTTACACCGGCGCGGATGAAGGGTAAATAGGCGTGCACGTGACGGAGTCCGAGAATCGAGGAACGCTGTGGCGCGATCGTCGCTGACCCGCGAAGAGGTCCTGGACACGGCCGCCACCCTGCTGAAGCGGCACGGCCCGCAGGCCCTCACCATGCGCGCCCTCGCCGCGGAACTGGGCACCGCGGTCACGTCGATCTACTGGCACGTCGGCAACCGTGAATCGCTGCTGGACGCCCTCGTCGAGCGCACCGTGCGGGAGATGGGCACCCTGCGCCCGGCCGGCCGGACCCCGGCGGCCCGCATCGTCTCCGTCGCCCGCGGCCTGCGCCGCGAACTGCGGGCCAGGCCGCATCTGATCGCGATGGTCCACGAACGGGGGCTCACCGAGCGGATGTTCCTCCCCGCGCAACAGGCCCTCGTCCACGAGGTGCACGCCGCGGGGCTGCGCGGGGCGCGGGCCGCCGCGGCGGTGCGGGCGGTGCAGTTCCAGACCGTCGGCTTCCTGCTCGTCGAACGCAACCGGGAGCGGTCCCCCGTCCAGTCTCCCGGCGAGGGCGATCTGTGGACCGCGTCCACCGCGGACGACGACCCGGCGCTGGCCCGCGCCCTGGCCCGGCCCGCCGACCCGGACCGGCTGTTCGCCGATTCCGTACGGGCCCTGGTGGAAGGGCTGCTGGCGGGCGCCGGACAACAGGGCCCGGACCGCGGAACCGGGACGCGGGGGCGGGGGACGGCCGAATAGGAGACTGTCAGTCGCGGCCCGTATTCTCTGTGACCATGCTCGACGACCGCCAGACCGCAGCACCATGGCCGACCGCCTACCCGCAGGGGTACGCGGTCGTCGACGTGGAGACCACCGGACTCGCACGGGACGACCGGATAGTGTCCGCCGCCGTCTACCGCCTGGACGCGCAGGGCAATGTCGAGGACCACTGGTACACCCTCGTCAACCCCGAGCGCGATCCCGGCCCGGTCTGGATCCACGGCCTGACCAGTGATGTGCTCGAAGGCGCCCCGCTCTTCCCGGAGGTCGCCGCGCAGCTCTCCGAGCGGCTCGCGGACCGCGTCCTGGTCGCGCACAACGCGGCCTTCGACTGGTCGATGCTGGCCCGGGAGTACGCCCGGGCCTCGGTCGTCGCTCCCGTCGAGCAGCGGCTGTGCACCATCGCGCTCGCCAAGGAGCTGCGGCTGCCGCTGCCCAACCACAAGCTGGCGTCGCTGGCCGCGCACTTCGGCGTCGTGCAGCAGCACGCCCACCACGCGCTGGACGACGCCCGGGTGCTGGCCGAGGCGTTCCGGCCGAGTCTGCACGCGGCGGCGCGCGGCGGGGTGCGGCTGCCGCTGCTGGAGTGCCGGCCGCTGACCGAGTGGTCGGACTCCCCGGTCACGCCGCGGATCGGCTATCAGCCCTCGTACGGTCAGAACAGCTGGCGCGCCTCGCGCAAGCGCCCGGCGTGCCCGTATCCGAACCCCGGGCGGTACGAGAAGGACAAGCCCCTGATGCAGGGCATGCGGGTGGCCTTCTCCGGGGACACCTCCGTCGACCGCGAGCTGCTGGAGGACCGGGCCGTGGAGGCGGGTCTGCACGTGGCGACCAGCGTCTCCCGGCTGACCAGCCTGCTGGTCACCAACGACCCGGACGCGGCGACGTCGAAGACGGTCAAGGCGAAGTCGTTCGGCACACCGATCCTGGACGAGAGCGCCTTCACCCATCTGCTGCGCGATGTTGCACCCGCCGGTGCCCAGGGTCTTTCGTCCGGCCCGATCCGAACATGAGACCCCGGTGCCGCGACGGGACGGGCCCTGCCTGTCGCGGCACCGGGTGCCCGCGCCGTCATCGGAGTGAACCGGCGGCGACTCGCCCGGCCGCCGCTCGCCCGCCGCAGTCCCGGCATCCCACCCTGTGGCGCATGGCACGTTGTGAGGTTTGCGGAAACGACTACGGCATGTCCTTCGAGGTGCACGCGCAGGGCGCGGTGCACGTCTTCGACTGCTTCTCCTGCGCCATCCACCGCATGGCGCCCATCTGTGAGCACTGCCGGGTCCAGATCATCGGCCAGGGCGTCGAGGTCGACGGGCACTGGTTCTGCGGCGGCCACTGCGCCCGGGCCGAGGGGAAGGTGGGCATCATCGACAAGGTCTGAGCAGCGGCCGCCGCGACCGCTTCCCCGACCCCTGCGCGAGGCGCCCCACGGCACAGTTGTACCGTCGTGGGGTGTACCGCTTCCTGTTGACCCGGCAGTGGCTGTTCCTCGCCCTCCTCGCCCTCGTCCTGATTCCCACCATGGTCGAGCTGGGTTTCTGGCAGCTGCACCGGCATGAGCACAAGGTCGCGCAGAACTCCCTGATCTCCCGCAATCTCAAGGCGGCGCCGGTTCCCGTCGCCTCGCTCACCGCTCCGGGCCACACGGTCCCGCGCTCCGACTACTGGCGGACGGTGACGGCCACCGGCACGTACGACACCGCGCATCAGGTGGTCGTGCGCCGCAGGACCTCCGCCGACGGCCGGATCGGCGTCCACGTACTGATCCCGTTCGACCTCAAGGGCGGCGGCACGGTCCTGGTCAACCGCGGCTGGGTGCCCTCCGCCGCGAGTCAGCAGGCGTTCCCCGACGTGCCGGCCGTGCCCGGGGGCGAGGTGACCGTCACCGGGCGGCTCAAGGCCGACGAGACGACGAGCGCCAGCGGCATCAAGGACATCTCGGACCTGCCGGACCGCCAGGTGATGCTGATCAGCAGCGCCCAGGAGGCCGAGCGGCTCGCCCGGCCGGTGCTCGGCGGCTACATCGAGCAGACGGCGCCCGATCCCGTCGGCGACTCCCCGGAACTGATCGAGGCCCCCGACGACAGCTCGATCGGCCCGCACATGGCGTACGCCGTGCAGTGGTGGCTCTTCGCCGCCGGCGTCCCGGTCGGGTACGTGGTCCTGGCCCGCAGGGAGAAGCGCGACCGGGCGGAGGCGGCGGCGAAGGCCGCCGACGAGGAGCAGCGGCCCGCCGAGCCGGAGAAGCCGGAACCCGCCACGGCCTGACGCCGTATCCGCCGGATGCGGGCGGGGACGTTCCCGGCCGGGTGACCCTCGCGGCCCGGGATTGCTTAACGTGGCCCGGGTTCGGGAACACGCCAGAACGTGACCCCATGCATCGAGGACTACGCCCTCATCGGCGATCTCCAGACAGCCGCCCTGGTCGGCAGAAACGGTTCTGTCGACTGGCTCTGTCTGCCCCGCTTCGACTCGGGCGCCTGCTTCGCCGCCCTGCTCGGCGACGAGGACAACGGCCACTGGCGGATCGCCCCGAAGGGTGCGGAGACCTGCACCCGGCGCGGCTACGCGGGTGACTCCCTCGTCCTGGAGACGTTCTGGGAGACCCGCACCGGCACGGTCAAGGTGATCGACTTCATGCCGCAGCGCGACCGGGAACCCGACGTCATGCGGATCGTCGAGGGCATCAGCGGCACCGTCGAGATGAGCTCCGTGATCCGGCTGCGCTTCGACTTCGGCTCGGTCGTGCCATGGGTGCGCCGCTCGCAGGGGCACCGGGTGGCGGTCGCGGGACCGGACTCGGCCTGGCTGCGCAGCGAGCCGCCGGTCAAGACCTGGGGCCAGCAGTTCTCCACCTGCTCGTCGTTCAGTGTCTCCGCGGGCGAGAAGGTGGCGTTCGTACTGACCTGGCACCCCTCGCACTCGCCCCGTCCCGAGCTGGTCGACCCGTACGAGGCGCTGGAAAGCACCCTGTCCGACTGGGCTGAGTGGTCCGCCCGGTGCAAGTACCGGGGGCCCTACCGGGAAGCGGTGATCCGCTCGCTGATCACGCTGAAGGCGCTGACCTTCGGCCCGACCGGCGGCATCGTGGCGGCACCCACCACCTCGCTGCCGGAGGAGATCGGGGGCGTACGGAACTGGGACTACCGCTTCTGCTGGCTGCGGGACTCCACGCTGACCCTCGGCGCCCTCGTCTCGGCCGGCTATCTGGAGGAGGCGGCCGCCTGGCGGGACTGGCTGCTGCGGGCGGTCGCCGGGGATCCGGCCGACCTCCAGATCATGTACGGCCTCGCGGGCGAGCGCAGACTGCCCGAGTCGGAGCTGTCGTGGCTGCGCGGCTACGAGAACTCCGCCCCGGTCCGGATCGGCAACGCCGCGGTCCGCCAGCGTCAGCTCGACGTGTACGGGGAGGTCATCGACTCCCTGCGGCTCGCCCGCGAGGCGGGGCTGGACGACAAGCCGCACGCCTGGAATCTGCAGCTCAGCCTGCTCGGCTTCCTGGAGTCCACCTGGCGCGAGCCGGACGAGGGACTGTGGGAGATCCGCGGCCAGCGCCGCCACTTCGTGCACTCCAAGGTGATGGCCTGGGTCGCCGCCGACCGTGCCGTACGCACCCTGGAGAACAACCCCGCGCTGGCGGGCGACGCCGAGCGGTGGCGGGCGATGCGGGACGCCGTGCACCGGGAGGTGTGCGAGAAGGGGTACGACCCGGAGCGGAACACCTTCACTCAGTCCTACGGCTCACGGAACCTGGACGCCGCGACGCTGCTGATCCCCCGGACCGGTTTCCTGCCGCCGGACGACCCCCGGGTGATCGGGACGGTCGACGCGGTCCGGGCCGAGCTGGGCAGCGACTGCCTGGTCCGCCGCTACAGCACGGACGGCGGCTCGATCGACGGGCTGCCCGGCAGCGAAGGTGCCTTCCTGGCGTGCTCGTTCTGGCTGGCCGACGCGCTGCGTCTGACCGGGCGCGGCGAGGAGGCCCGGGACCTCTTCGAACGGCTGCTGGCGCTCCGCAACGACGTGGGGCTGCTCGCCGAGGAGTACGACACCGTCGGCCGCCGCCAGGTGGGCAACTTCCCGCAGGCGTTCAGCCACATCGGCCTCGTCGGCACCGCCATGGCACTGGCCGGGGAGGACACGCTGGAACCCGACGCGGCAGGATAGGGCCATGGATCTTGGACTGAAGGACCGTGTGTACATCGTCACCGGAGCGACCCGGGGGCTGGGCAACGCCACGGCGCGGGCGCTCACCGACGACGGGGCGAGGGTGATCATCACCGGCCGGGACGCGGAGCGTGCCGGGGCGGCCGCCGCCGAACTGGGGCCGGACGCGGTCGGCCTCGCCGCCGACAACTCCGACCACGCGTCCGCGCAACGCCTGGTGGACGCGGCGCACGAGCGGTTCGGGCGGCTCGACGGCGTTCTCATCAGCGTCGGCGGACCGGCCCCCGGTTTCCTGGCCGACAACACCGACGAGCAGTGGCAGTCGGCCTTCGAGTCGGTGTTCCTGGGCGCGGTCCGGCTCGCCAGGGCCGCGGCGAACGTGCTCGGCGAGGGCGGCGTCATCGGCTTCGTGCTCTCCGGCTCCGTGTACGAGCCGATCCCCGGGCTGACCATCTCCAACGGGCTCCGTCCCGGCCTGGCCGGTTTCGCCAAGTCCCTGGCCGACGAGCTCGGTCCGCGCGGGATCCGGGTGGTGGGCGTGCTGCTGGCCCGGATCGACACGGACCGGGTGCGTGAGCTGGACGCCCTCTCGGGCGACGCGGAGGCCGCCCGGGCGGCGAGCGAGGCGCAGATCCCGCTGCGGCGCTACGGCACTCCGGAGGAGTTCGGCCGGACCGCGGCGTTCCTGCTCTCGCCCGCGGCTTCGTATCTGACGGGCATCATGCTGCCGGTCGACGGCGGCTCCCGGCGCGGCTTCTGAGCCGGAGCCCGGCCCCGGTCGCCGGCCGGAGCCGTCCGGCGACCGGGAAGGCCACGGCAGCGGCGGTCAGCTCACCCGCTCCGCGCGGTGCCTGACCGCCTTCAGCCGCACCTCGGCCGGCAGCTCGGCCAGCCCCGCCGAATCCCGCGCATGGGCCAGCGCCTCGTCGCCGAGGCGGCCGAGTGCCTCGTCCGGCGCCGCGTGCGGCTCCATCAGCAGACGGATCCTGGCGTGCGGCGAGCTGCGCCGGCCGGTCAGCGCGACCTGGGCGCGGGCCACCCCGTCCAGCGTCCCCGCCTCACCGGCGAGCACCTCTTCCAGGGCCCGGCCCCGCAGCAGCGCCCCCTCGCCGTCCCCGCTGTCCACCAACACCTCGGCGAGGCGGGCCCGGCGCAGCTGAGCCAGCAGCCACCACAGGGCGAGCACGACCACGACGGCGAGGACGGCGATGACCGTCGGCCACCACCAGCCCTGGTCGCGCCAGCGGTCCCGGTCGGCCGCGCTGATGAGCACATCGTCCTTGCCGTACCAGGGCCACCAGGACGGCACGGCGAGGCCGAGACCGGCGGCGAGCACCGCGCCGCCGCCGCAGATCAGTACCAGCCCGGCGAGGCCGAGCAGTACCCGGTTGACGGTCCTGAGCAACGGGCTCACCCCTTCTTCGTGGGCCGGCGGACGTGCACGGACAGGCTCGGCGGCCGGGCCAGGCCCAGTTCCCTGATGCCGGTCCCGAGCACGGTGTCCAGATCGGCCCGTACGTCGTCGAGCTCACGGAAGTGCGACACGGCGCGCACCACCGCCCTGCCCCGGCCCATCCGGACCCGCACCGACTGCACCCCGGACACCTCGACGGCCCGGTCGCGCAGCACCAGTGCGGCTGCGGACCGGTCGAGTGCGGCGCGTACGCCGGGGCGGTCGCGGCGCATGGGCAGCAGGGCGCGGAGGCCGGGGGTGACGGCCAGCACCAGCAGCCACAGGCCGATCGCCACGGCCGCCGCGGCGGCGCCGAGCAGCCAGGCGCTCTCCAGCGGGCGCTCGGCGAGCCGGTCGGCCAGCGACCGGCGCCAGTGCATCGCCGGGTGGCCGGCCCGCACCGCCGCCACGTCGTACAGCAGCAGTCCGGCGCCGCCGAGGACCACCAGGGCGAGAACCGCCGCGGGGATCCGGCGCGCCGACCAGAAGCGGCCCGCCCCGGCGGCGCCCTCCTGCCGCGCGGGCACCGGGTCGTACGCGGCGGACGAGGCGGACTGGTCGAGTTCGAGCACGTCCCCCTCTTCGACGGGGCCGGTGGCGGGCGGCCCGGGGGTCGGCCGCTCCGGTCCGTGGGGCTCGGTCACTGGATCCTCCCCTGTGCCGCGGCGCTCGCTCCCGTCGGGTGCAAGCGCTCGACCTGTACGGCCACCTCGGGCACTTCCATCCCTGCCAACGCCCTTACCCGCTCGGCGACATGCCGACGCACGCCACCGCACTGGCGGCCGATGTCGCAGGGGTACCCGAGCTCAAGGCTCACCCGTACCCGGGCGGTATCCCGGTGCACCGTGACGGTGGCGCGCGGTGCGGCGCCCTGCTCCGGCGGCTCGCCGATCGCCTCCTTCGCCGCCTGTGCGGCGATCTTCGCGACCACCCGGTCGGCGATCCGGGTCTCCCCGCGCTCACCTGCGGCGATCCGGTCCTTCACCACCGACAACGCCGTCACCGCCGTCGGTCGCCGCGCTCGCGACTCCGGAAGAAGTCGCCGAGCTCCAGGTCGCCCTCCAGGAGGCGGCCGACGACGAAGCCGACCGCCCCGAGTGCGGCCACCAGCAGGAAGGCCCCGAAGCCGCCGAAGTACCCGGCGAATGCGAGCGCCATGCCGGCCACCATGCCGGCCACAGCCATGCTCATCGTGCGCTCCTCAACTGCCTCTCGCCGGAGGCCTACTGGAGACGTGGCTCCGGCTGGTCCTCGTCGTCTGCCTCGTCGGGCAGCTTCACGTCGCTCACCGCGATATTGACCTCGACGACCTCCAGGCCGGTCATCCGCTCGACCGCCGCGACCACGTTCTCCCGTACATCACGGGCCACGTCGGAGATCGATACGCCGTAGTCGACGACGATCTCCAGGTCGAGCGCGGTCTGCGACTCACCGACCTCCGCCTTCACCCCGCGGGTGACGGACTTGCCGCCACCGGGTACCCGGTCGCGCACCGCTCCGAAGGTGCGCGAGAAGCCGCTGCCCATCGCATGGACGCCGACCACGTCGCGGGTCGCCATTCCCGCGATCTTCTCGACCACGCCGTCGGCGATGGTGGTACGGCCGCGGGTGGCGGGTGCTCCCCCGCCACGCTTGACGAGCGGGCTCGATTCCTTGTCGGGGCTCTCGGGGCGGTTCCGCTGCGTGGTGTCGGTCATCGCCATCTTTCCCTTCTGGGCTGATTGGACCTCTTTGCCCACATTAGGTGCGCTTGCTCCGTAGCGCGCCGTGGATGCGGCAGGCTGGGGCAATGACGACGGCTGACGGCCCGCGCAGGGCGGACGGATGGACAGCGGCGGTCCGGCAACGGCTCGGCCTCGGCCGGCTGC
Organism: Streptomyces sp. NPDC127117; assembly: GCF_042677325.1. Taxonomy (NCBI): domain Bacteria; kingdom Bacillati; phylum Actinomycetota; class Actinomycetes; order Kitasatosporales; family Streptomycetaceae; genus Streptomyces; species Streptomyces sp. NPDC127117. The sequence goes on along the minus strand of NZ_JBHXTM010000026.1, from coordinate 73,593 downwards.
TTCCGCTGGGCGGTCCGGCGGACGGGGCCTGGATCTCCGAGCGGGCGGCGGTCGCGGTGCTGCGCCGCGCGGTGGCAGGGCACGGCCCCGTGCTCGGGGAGCTGAGGATCTCGGTGGCCGATCCGGACGGGGCGCCGGAGGCGGAGGTGGAACCGCCGCCGAGCGCGCTGCGGCCCGGCCCGCTGCTGATCGAGGCGGCCATGTCGGCGGTGTCCGGTCAGCCGCTGCCCGCCGCGGCCGAGGCACTGCGCTCGGCGCTGCTGACGGCGGCCGTCCGGCGGCTGGGCCTGGTGGTCACGGCGGTGGACGTCCGGGTGACGGAGCTGCTGGACGCGGCGCCCGAACCGCCGGCCGCCGTCCCGGCCGAGGTCCGCGAGGCGGCGGCGGAGGGGGCCGCGGGGTCCGCGGCGGCGGGCGTCGCCGGTGTGGTGACGCTGACCCGGGTGCTGGGGCATGCGGTGCACTCACGTCCGGACCATGTACGGGTCGAGCTGGCGACGGCCCCGGACCACCAGGCGCTCGCTGTGGCCCGAGCGGTGCGGGGCGCCGTGGCGGCCGCGGTGGAGGGGAATCCCTCGGTCGCGGTGCTGGTCACGGCGGTGGTGGAGCAGGAATGAGCATGGACCCGCCCCGGAGATCGCCGTTCCGGGGCGGGCCCACCGCGATCGGGGACCGCCGCTCAGTCGGTGATGCCCGCCAGATCGCGCAGCCGACGGCCCTGCGCGGCACGTTCGGCGACGCGCTGCTCCTCGTAACCACGCGAGACGGCACCGCTCAGCAGTGCCTTGGTCTCCACGACGGCGTCGCGCGGGGCGGCCAGCAGCGCGCCGGCCAGATCGCGGGCCGCCGCGTCCAGCTCACCGGCGGGGACGACGAGATTGGCCAGGCCGGTGCGCTCGGCCTCCTCGGCGTGCACGAAGCGGCCCGTGGCGCAGATTTCCAGCGCACGGGCGTACCCCACCAGGTTGACCAAGGGGTGCGTACCGGTGAGGTCGGGCACCAGACCGAGGCTGGTCTCACGCATGGCGAACTGCACGTCCTCGGCGACGATCCGCAGATCGCAGGCGAGGGCGAGCTGGAAGCCGGCACCGATCGCATGCCCCTGGACGGCCGCGATCGACACGATGTCGTTGCGGCGCCACCAGGTGAACGCCTCCTGGTACTCGGCGATGGTCGCGTCGAGCTCGGCCTCCGGGCCGCGCGCCATGTCGAGGAAGGACGGCTCACCGTCGAACCCCTCGGGGGTGAACGCCTGCCGGTCGAGTCCCGCGGAGAAGGACTTGCCCTCGCCGCGGAGTACGACGACCCGCACACTGCCGGGCAGTGCCCGGCCGGCCTCCGTCAACGCCCGCCACAGAGCGGGAGACTGAGCGTTGCGCTTGGCCGGATTGGTGAGGGTCACCGTGGCGACCGCGTCGTCGACGGTGAGTCGTACGCCGTCCTTGTCGAGCACAGAGTCGAGCGAGGTCATGGGGCGCCTCCGGTTCGGTCAGTCAGCATGCAGAGCTAAGTGACTGAACAGTAACCACCCGGTCGGCATCGCTGCCGACCGGGTGGCCACCGCCGAAAGCCGGTGAACCCCGGGGCGGACCTGACGGCCTGCCCCGACCGCGCGGGCCGTCAGGCCGTGGCGGCCTTCTTGCCCCGCGTCGCTCCGCCGCGTCCCCGCAGCGTGACTCCGGACTCACTGAGCATCCGGTGGACGAATCCGTAGGAGCGGCCGGTCTCTTCGGCCAACGCCCGGATGCTCGCACCGGAGTCGTACTTCTTCTTCAGGTCTGCCGCGAGCTTGTCGCGCGCGGCGCCGGTTACCCGGCTGCCCTTCTTCAGAGTCTCGGCCACCCGTGCCTCCTCATGGGAAGTGCGCTCTGGACTCTCATGATCACCCCTCGGGGGCTTCCTGGCCACCCATTCGGCAAGGTCCGTGCAACCCGGTTCCCGGCCGGAGAACGGGCCGACACGACCGGAATCCCACATTCCGTGGGGCTGCGGCGCCGGACGGAACAGGGCCCGGGACGAATCGGCAGGTCAGGGCCACACGGGGAACAGGACCCCCGTACGGGTGCGCCCGGCAGGTATCTGCCGGGCGCCGCGCCGAGGTACGAGACGTACTCACGCAGATGATGGATCACGCGTAGGCCGAATGATCCAGACGGAGTGGATCAGACGGACGGCGGGGCGGGATCAGGCCAGTGCGACCAGGTCCTGATAGTCCGCGCCCCACAGGTCCTCGACACCGTCCGGCAGCAGGATGATGCGCTCCGGCTGGAGTGCCTCGACCGCTCCCTCGTCGTGGGTGACGAGGACGACGGCGCCCTTGTACGTGCGCAGCGCGCCGAGGATCTCCGCGCGGCTGGCCAGGTCGAGGTTGTTGGTCGGCTCGTCCAGCAGCAGCACATTGGCGGAGGAGACCACCAGGGTCGCCAGGGCGAGACGGGTCTTCTCGCCGCCGGAGAGGACACCGGCGGGCTTGTCGACGTCGTCGCCGGAGAAGAGGAAGGAGCCCAGCGTCTTGCGGACCTCGACCAGGTCGAGGTCGGGCGCCGCGGAGCGCATGTTCTCCAGGACGGAGCGGTCCGGGTCGAGGGTCTCGTGCTCCTGGGCGTAGTAGCCGAGCTTGAGACCGTGACCCTCGATCACCTTGCCGGTGTCGGGCTTCTCGGCGCCGCCGAGGAGCCGGAGCAGGGTCGTCTTGCCCGCGCCGTTGAGGCCGAGGATGACGACCCGGGAGCCCTTGTCGATGGCGAGGTCCACATCGGTGAAGATCTCCAGCGAGCCGTACGACTTGGACAGGCCCTCCGCCATCAGCGGGGTCTTGCCGCACGGTGCGGGCTCGGGGAAGCGGAGCTTGGCCACCTTGTCGGAAACCCGGACGGCCTCCAGGCCGGAGAGCAGCCGCTCGGCACGCTTGGCCATGTTCTGCGCGGCGACGGTCTTGGTGGCCTTCGCGCGCATCTTGTCGGCCTGCGAGTTGAGGGCCGCGGCCTTCTTCTCGGCGTTCTGCCGCTCGCGCTTGCGGCGCTTCTCGTCGGCCTCGCGCTGCTGCTGGTAGAGCTTCCAGCCCATGTTGTAGATGTCGATCTGCGAGCGGTTGGCGTCGAGGTAGAAGACCTTGTTGACGACCGTCTCGACCAGCTCGGCATCGTGGGAGATCACGATGAAGCCGCCGCGGTAGGTCTTGAGGTAGTCGCGCAGCCAGACGATCGAGTCGGCGTCGAGGTGGTTGGTCGGCTCGTCGAGCAGCAGGATGTCGGCGTCCGAGAAGAGGATGCGGGCCAGCTCGACGCGGCGGCGCTGACCGCCGGAGAGTGTGTGGAGCGGCTGTCCGAGCACCCGGTCGGGCAGGCTGAGCGCGGCGGCGATGGTGGCCGCCTCGGCCTCGGCGGCGTACCCGCCCTTGGTGAGGAACTCCGTCTCCAGGCGCTCGTACTTCTTCATCGCCTTCTCGCGGGTGGCGCCCTTGCCGGTCGCCATCCGCTCCTCGTTCTCCCGCATCTTGCGCAGGATCTCGTCGAGGCCGCGGGCGGAGAGGATCCGGTCGCGGGCCAGCACGTCGAGGTCGCCGGTGCGGGGGTCCTGCGGGAGGTAGCCCACCTCGCCGGAGCGGGTGATGGTGCCGCCGACGGGGTTGCCCTCGCCCGCGAGGCACTTGGTGAGGGTGGTCTTGCCCGCTCCGTTGCGGCCGACGAGGCCGATGCGGTCGCCCTTGGCGATGCGGAAGGAGGCGGACTCGATGAGAATGCGGGCGCCGGCACGCAGCTCGATGCCGGAAGCGGTGATCACGGTAAAACTCCAGGGCGGTTGGACGGCGGACGGGGCGAGGGCGGAGGTGTCTCGACGCCGCTAATGCACAAGGAGAATTGCCATGCGGGCCATTCTACTGGCGGTGTGCAACTGCTTTTCCGCATGCCTCCACGGCGTTTGCCGGACGGTCGCCCGGCGTCGCCGCCCCACTCCACCGCGCGACCAAAAAGGGCATCCCGGTTTGAACTGGCAGATACTCGGCGGAGGTGGTGAGACCACCGCGGCCGGAGCGGAGGGTGGTGCCCCATGCAGTTCGACGACGACGCCGACCTGGACACGTCCGAGGTCCAGGATGTGCGCGGCAGCCGGATCCCGGGCGGCAGGGCCACCGTGGGCGGCGGCATCGCCGGTCTCATCGCACTGATCCTGGGGCTGCTCTTCGGCGTCGGCCCGGAGCAGCTCGGCCTGTCGGACGGCGGCCCGGCCACGACGCCGACCGCGTCGACGGCGGCGCAGGTGGAGCAGTCCTGCCGCACCGGGAAGGACGCGAACGCCAGGGACGACTGCCGGACCGTGGCCGTGGTCAACAGCGTGCAGGACTTCTGGCGGCAGGAGTTCCAGCGGCGCCAGGGCACGTACACACCGTCGCGCACGGTCCTGTTCAGCGACCGGATCGGCACCGCGTGCGGCTCCGCGACCTCGACGGTCGGGCCCTTCTACTGCCCGGGCGACCGGCAGGTCTACCTGGACCTGGGGTTCTTCGACGAGCTGCGGACCAAGTTCGGCTCCAGCGGCGGCCCGTTCGCCCAGGCCTATGTCGTCGCCCATGAATACGGCCACCACGTGCAGGACCTGATGGGGACGCTGAACCGGTCGCAGGACGGCCGGACCGGCTCGAACAGCAACGCGGTCCGGGTGGAGCTCCAGGCGGACTGCTACGCCGGGGTCTGGGCGCACCACGCGACGACCACGCCGGACGAGTCGACCGGACGGCCGCTGATCACCTCGCTGACGCAGGCGGACATCCGGGACGGGCTCGACGCGGCGGCAGCGGTCGGCGACGACCGGATCCAGGAGAAGTTCCAGGGCCGGGTCACACCGGAGTCGTGGACGCACGGCTCGGCCGCGCAGCGCCAGCAGTGGTTCACCACCGGCTTCCGCAGCGGCGACATGGCCGACTGCAACACCTTCCGCTGAGCCCCGGAGCCGTGCCGGGCCGTTGCCGGTGGCGGATGGAAGACTGAGACGTGGATCACAGAACCGGGTCACGGGAGTACGAAAAGGGGTGAGCGCCATGGCAGGCGCACCGGCCGGCGTTCCGACGATCTATCCGGCGATTCTCTACGACGACGCGAAGGCCGCGATCAGGACGTTGACGGAGGGCCTCGGCTTCACCGAGGAAGCGGTGTACGAGGGCGAGGGCGGCCAGGTGCTCCATGCCGAGCTGTCCTGCGGCAACGGCAGGGTGATGCTGGGTTCCAAGGGCCGCGAGGGCGTCTTCGCCGAGGCGATGCAGGGCGCGGGCCCCGCCGGTGTCTACGTCGTGGTCGACGAGGTCGACGCGCACCACGCCAGGGCGGTGGCGTACGGGGTGGAGATCCTGATGCCGCCCACCGATCAGGACTACGGCTCGCGCGACTACATGGCGCGGGACGCCGAGGGCAACGTGTGGAGCTTCGGTACGTACGCGCCGGGGTCGGCGGACCGGGCCGACGAGGCCTGAGCGCGAGCAGGCCACGGTTCGCCGGACGGGTCCTGGGGCGGGCCCGTCCGGCGCGGGGTGTCAGGCGCCGCCGGTGTGGACCTGGAACGCGGCCCGGCGCACCGCCTTGGCCAGTGCCGGGTCCGGGTGCGCGGCGGCCAGGGCCACCAGCACCTGCACGGTGCGCGGGTGGCCGACGGCGCGTACCTCGTCCAGCAGGGCCGGCACCGTGCCCTGGACGGCCGAGTCGAGGTGGCGGACCAGCAGCCCGGTCTCGCCGTGGTCGGCGACGGCCGCCGCCGTGTCGACCCAGAGCCAGGTGGCCTCCTCCCGGCTGAGTACGTCCTGGGCGTCCTCGGGGTCGGCTCCGTCGTACTCGGCCAGCCAGAGCAGCGCGTAGGGGCGCAGCGAGGGGTCGGCGACGACGGAGCGCACCTCGGGCTCGGCCGGGGCACCGACGACCCGGAGCGCCTCGAAGGCGAGTCCGCGCAGGAGCGCGTCCTCGCCGCGGGCGACGGCGAGAAGTTCCGCGACGGCGCTGCCGACGGGGCGGGCGGCCAGCCAGGCCCGGTATTCGTCGCGGGCCGGGCCGGGGGTGAGCCGGGCGCAGCCGAGCAGCATGTCGGCGGCGGACTGTTCGATGTTCCCGGCCGGGCTCTGGGCCGCGACGCAGATCTGTTCCAGCTTGACCCAGACCGCCCAGTTGCCGAGCGGGGTGAGGGTGGCGTGGCCGGCGCCGAGGGTCAGCGCCCCGACGGCGGCCAGGCCCTCCAGGGCCCAGTCCAGCAGGAGCGCCACCAGGGCGGCGGGGTGTGCGGCGGGTGCGGTCTCGGCCGGTGCGGGCAGCGGCTGGGGTCCGTAGGGCACCTCGCAGCGCTCCTCGCGCAGTTCCGCGACGCGCTGGCCGAGCAGGTCCAGCAGAGCGGGCACGGTGACCGGGCCGGCCGAGAGCTGGAGCAGGGAGAGGACCTGCGGCACGGCCTCGACGGCCTCGGCGACCGCGGTGGACTCGATGTCCGCGGGCGCCGGGTGGACGAGCGACCAGGCGTCGAAGAGCGCCACCCAGCCGCGGAGCACGGCGGAGTCGTCGCGGTCCCAGGCGCGCAGCCGCCAGCCGGGGCGTGCGGTGTCGCCGTGCAGTTCGACGAGGCCGGCGAGCCGGGCCCGGTCCCAGCCGGAGCGCACCTGGGCCGGGGACAATTCCAGGGCTGTCGCGGCCCGTTGGAGCGCCTGGGCGGCGAGCGGTGGTGCGCCGGGGATCGCGCCGTCGGCCGCCCAGCGGGCGATCCGTACGGCGTCGGCGAGGGCCGTCCTGGCCTGCCGGGCCAGTTCCGACCGGGGCGGGGTGCCCTCCGGTGGGCGGGGTGCCGGCCTTGTGCGCCGGGTGGTCACGGCCTTGCGAGCGGTGGCAAGGGGTCGCGGGCGGACAAGTCGCAGCCTGGAGTCGCGCGGGTTACGGGACGTCACGGGGAGCAGTCTTGCTCCTGACGGCCCGAAAGCCCAAACGGAACCCGAATTCCCGGTGGGGGCCCGGTGGGACGGGGCCGGGACCAACCGGCCGATCCCTCGCATCAGGTCACATCAGGGGCGTGAGGAAGCGGCGCAGGGTCTCTTCGTAGTGGGCCGGGTCGGCATTCCACATCGCCGCATGCGGAGCCTGCTCCACGGTGTGCAGGGCGATCAGGTCCGGGCGGCGGGCGGCGAGGTCGCGGGAGGGCTGCCAGGGGGCGAGCCGGTCGTCGGGCCCGTGGAAGATCAGGGTCGGCACGTGCAGCGCCGGGGCGAGGGAGCCGTCCAGCAGCCGGGCGCCGTGCAGTCCGGTCTGTCCCTCGGCGGCGCGGACGGCGAGCGGCAGCAGGACGGACGGGACGCCGCGGGCGACGGCCAGGGCGCGCAGCGTGGCGGCCCAGTCCAGCACCGGGGAGTCGAGGACGAGGCCGCAGATCCGGTCGCGCAGCGCGGAGTTGACGGTCGCGAGCAGGGCCATGGAGGCGCCGGTGGACCAGCCGTGCAGGACGACCTTTCCGGCTCCGTACCGCACGGCGAAGCGGATCGCGGCGTCCAGGTCGCGCCATTCGGATTCGCCGAGATGAGCGAGGCCGTCGGGGGAACGCGGGGCTCCGGCGTCTCCGCGGTAGGCCACGTCGAGCACGGGCAGCCGCAGGCCGTGCAGGAACCTCATGACGTTCATGGGGTGTTCCCTGGTGGTGCCGAGGCCGTGCACGGTGATGACCCAGGTGTCGCGGGGGCCGGGCAGGAACCAGGCGGGCAGGGTGCCGAGTTCGCCGGGGATCTCGACGTCCCGGTGGGGCAGGCCGAGGGCCGAGGACGGGTCGCCGCTGTGCAGCTGCGGGGTGACGCGGACCTTGGCGCCGGTCTCCAGGCTGCCGTGGTCGACGCGTTCCAGCCGGCGGACGACGGTGTCGGGGGCGTGGTGGGCGTGCTCGATCACGGGGCCGACCACGGCGTGGACGTCCTTGCCCGTCAGTCCGTACGTGCCGGGCCGCAGGGCGGTGAAGGAGCGGGTCAGGGTGACCTGCCCGGCCGCCGTGGCGTGCACGGTGAGTCTGCGGTCGGCGGGGAGGGGCCGTCCGGACGGCGTCCTGAGGGCGGCGTCACTGGCGTACCGGCCGGCCGCGACCGCTGCCGCACCGACGCCGAGGATCGTGGTGACGGCTGCTGCCGTAACTGTTGCCGGGCGCACCGCTTCAGTGTCGTGGCGGGTGCGGCACCCTGCCAGCGGGCGGGGCCGTCCGGTGGACCGGCCGGGTCAGCCCGGCTGTCCGTATCCCTTGAGCGCCTCCCGCACATCGTCGAGCTGCTCCGGGGAGAGGAGGCTCGGGCTGCGTCCGGGGACGGAGCTCGCGGCGAGCCAGAGCCGGCAGAGCCATTCCAGCTGGGCGGTCCGGTCGTACGCCTGGTCAAGGGTGGCTCCGTAGGTGACGGTTCCGTGATTCTGGAGCAGGCAGCCCGTGCGGTCGCGCAGGGCGGCGAGCATGTTCACCGCCAGTTCCTCGGTGCCGTAGCGCGCGTAGGCGGCGACGCGGACGGGGCCGCCCAGCATGGCGGCGGCGTAGTGGACCGACGGGACCTCGGGGACCAGTGTGGAGACGGCGGTGGCGTGCACCGCGTGGGTGTGCACGACGGCGGCCGCGTCGGTGTTCCGGTAGACGGCGAGGTGGAGCGGGAGTTCGCTGGTCGGGGTGAGTTCGCCGAGTACGCGGTTGCCTTCCGGATCGACGCCGACGACGTCCTTGGGGCCCAGCCGGTCGTACGGCACTCCGCTCGGCGTGACCAGGATGGTCGTGCCGACCCGGGCCGACACGTTTCCCGAGGTCCCGACGACGAGGCCCTCGGCCGCCGTCCGCCGGGCCGTGGCGACGACGCCGTCCCAGGCGCGTCCGATCGCGTCCCGCTGCTGATCGCTCATGCGCCGATCCTGTCAGCCCCGAGCGCGAACGGGTATGCGATCGAACACACCCGCGTCCCGCCGGGAGGCCGGGTCACGCCCCGGCCGACAACAAGCGGAATGCCTTGACTCCGCTTTGGAACACCACAGCGCCCTGCCCAGTTCACCTTCCGTTCATCCAGGTTGCCTACGGTCCACATGCCAATGACGTCGAGCGATTGCCTGGGTAAATGGAACACATCACGCTGCTGCTCGCGATTGTGATCGTGACAGCTCTAGTGTTCGATTTCACGAACGGTTTCCATGACACCGCGAACGCGATGGCGACCACCATCTCGACCGGTGCACTCAGACCGAAGACAGCGGTGGCCATGTCCGCCGTTCTCAATCTCGTCGGCGCGTTCCTGTCGGTGGAGGTCGCCAAGACGATCTCCGGCGGGATCATCAACGAGGACGGGCTGCGGACAGAAGTCATCTTCGCGGCACTCGTCGGCGCCATTCTGTGGAATCTGCTGACCTGGCTGGTCGGGCTGCCGTCCAGCTCATCGCACGCCCTGTTCGGCGGTCTGATCGGCGCGGCCGTGATGTCGGCCGGCTGGTCCTCCGTCAACGGCGGCACCGTCGTCACCAAGGTGCTGCTCCCCGCGGTCGCCGCCCCGATCGTCGCCGGTCTGGCCGCGCTGCTGGCCACCAGGCTCACGTACCGGATCGGCGGCAAGGTCCGCAACGAAGCCCAGGAGAAGGCCACCGCCAAGGGCTACCGGGCCGGGCAGATCGCCTCGGCCGGACTGGTCTCGCTCGCCCACGGCACCAACGACGCACAGAAGACCATGGGCATCATCACCCTGGCCCTGGTCACCGGCGGCGTCCTGCACCCGGGCGCCAACCCGCCGGTCTGGGTCATCGTCGCCGCCGGTACGGCCATCGCGCTCGGCACCTACCTGGGCGGCTGGCGCATCATCCGCACCATGGGCAGCGGCCTCACCGACCTCAAGCCGCCGCAGGGCTTCGCCGCCCAGACCAGCGCCGCGACGGTCATCCTGGCCTCCTCGCACCTCGGCTTCTCCCTCTCCACCACCCAGTCCTGCTCCGGCGCCGTGATGGGCGCGGGCCTCGGCCGGCAGGGCGGTGTGGTCCGCTGGTCCACCGCCACCCGGATGTTCGTCGCCTGGGGTCTGACCCTGCCGGCCGCCGGACTGGTCGGCGCGGGCGCGGAGCTCCTCACCAAGCAGGGCACCTGGGGTGTCGTCGTCGTCGCGGCGCTGCTGGTCGCGGGCTCCGGTGCGATCTGGCTGGTGTCGCGCCGCAAGCCGGTCGGCCACGACGATGTCGCGCCCCAGGACGGCGGGGTCGAGCCCGCGGGCGTCGTCACCGCGGCCATCGCCGCCGTCAGCCCGCCGCCCACCATGGCCGCGGCGCCGGCCCAGAACCTCACGACCACCATTCCGGCCCCGGCCGGAACCACCCAGGACCCGGCGCGACCCGCCACCGTCTGAGCCGGCCGACAGGCCGGCCGTCTAAGGAATCAGCATGAACATCGACTGGGCAGCCCTCGGCTCCGTATTCGGCGTCTCCCTCGTTGTCACCGTCGCGCTGGTGGGCCTCTTCACCCTGGGCATCGTCGGCCTCTCCAAGCAGCCGGAACCGGCGGCGCAGGGCGGCTCCGGCGGCTCGCTGCTGCTGGCCCGCGCCGGCGCGTACGTCTGCTTCGGGCTGTGCGCGGCGGCCGTCGCGTACGGGATCTATCTGATCGTCGCCTGAGAGCGACCCACAATCAGCGACCCACAATCAGGGGGCGGTCCGAGCCGCTCCCGCGCACGCTCCTCCGTCGGGCCGGACACCACAGGTGTCCGGCCCGATGTGGGTATCAGCACACTGCGCCGTCGCAGGTCAACGGCAGGTTGACGGGCGTTCGCGGGGCGTGGTGGACTGCCGGAGCCAATTACGGCGACAGCAGAGGAAGCCGGTGCGAATCCGGCGCGGTCCCGCCACTGTCACCGGGGAGCGGTCCCCCAACACCGGAAGTCACGGCTCGCGCGAGCGGGCTGGAAGGCCGGGGGAACCGCGGATCCGGAAGCCAGGAGACTCTCGTCGCCGGTCACGTCGAACCAGGGCGCGGACCCTGAGTGAGGACATATCGCCATGCCTGGCTGCCGTGCGTCCGCTGTTTCGGCGCTCTCGACGAGAGCCGCCTGTACGAAGGTCCGCCGAGGCGCGACGGCCGGCTGAACCGTGCGAGCCGACCGCATCTTCGCGTACGGCGCCACGGCCGGTCTGATCGGCGATCTGCTGCTCGGTGACCCCCGCAGGGGGCACCCGGTCGCCGCCTTCGGGCGGGCCGCGGCGGGCGTCGAGCGCCGGCTGTGGCGCGATCACCGCGGCTGGGGCGCGCTGCACACCCTGGTCTGCGCCGGAGGCGCCGCGGGCGGTGCCGCGCTGATCGGCCGTGCCGTGCGTCGCAGCCCCGCCGCCTCCGTGGCACTGACCGCCGCCGCCACCTGGTCCGTCGTCGGCGGCACGTCCCTGGGGCGTGAGGCGCGGGCCATCGGCGGCGCCCTGGCCGCCGGTGACATCGACCTGGCCCGCGAGCGGCTGCCGCATCTGTGCGGCCGCGACCCGCACTCCCTGGACGGGCCGCAGATCGCCCGCGCCGTGGTGGAGTCCGTGGCGGAGAACACCTCGGACGCCGTGGTCGGCGCGCTGGTGTGGGGTGCGCTGGCCGGGGTTCCCGGGCTGGCCGGATTCCGGGCCGCCAACACCCTGGACGCCATGGTCGGGCACCGCTCGCCCCGGCATCTGCGCTACGGCTGGGCCTCGGCCCGCCTCGACGACCTCGCCGGCTGGCCCGGCGCCCGGCTCACGGCCCTGCTGGCCGTCGCCGCCGGGGGGCGGCCGCGGGGAGCGGTCCACGCCTGGCGGGCCGATGCCGCCAAGCACCCGAGCCCCAACGCGGGCCCGGTGGAGGCGTCGTTCGCGGGCGCACTCGGCGTACGGCTCGGCGGAACCCTCGCGTACGGCGGCCGGATCGAGCACCGCCCGGTGCTCAACGGGGAGACGGGCCGGGCCGTGGAGACCGCGGACATCGAGCGCGCGGTGCGGCTGTCGCGCCGGGTGAGCGCGCTGGCGCTGGGCGTCTGCGTGGCGGGGCGGCTCGGCGCGGCCCTCGCCGCGCGGCGGATCGCCGGGCGCCGGACCACCGGGAAGAACGTGGCGGGATCTCGCGCCGCAGGACGGAGAAGCGCATGAGCGGCGGGCTGCTGGTCGCCGGAACCACTTCCGACGCGGGCAAGAGCGTCGTCACGGCAGGCATCTGCCGCTGGCTCGTGCGCCGGGGCGCGAAGGTGGCGCCCTTCAAGGCGCAGAACATGTCGCTCAACTCGTTCGTCACCCGCGAGGGCGCCGAGATCGGGCGGGCCCAGGCCATGCAGGCCCAGGCCGCCCGCGTGGAGCCGACGGCGCTGATGAACCCGGTTCTGCTCAAGCCCGGCGGCGACCGCTCCAGCCAGGTCGTCCTGATGGGCAGGCCGGTCGGCGAGATGAGCGCGCGCGGCTACCACGGGGGCAGGCAGGAGGCGCTGCTCTCCACGGTCGTGGACTGCCTGGAGCAGCTCCGGAGCACGTACGACGCGGTGATCTGCGAGGGGGCGGGCAGCCCGGCCGAGATCAATCTGCGGCGCACGGACATCGTGAACATGGGCATCGCGCGGGCGGCACGCTTCCCGGTGGTGGTCGTCGGTGACATCGACCGCGGTGGCGTCTTCGCCTCGTTCTTCGGTACGACGGCGCTGCTCGCCGAGGAGGACCAGTCGCTGATCGCCGGGTATCTCGTCAACAAGTTCCGGGGCGATGTGTCGCTGCTGGAGCCGGGGCTCGAAATGCTGCGGGACCTCACCGGCCGGCCGACGTACGGAGTGCTGCCCTTCGCCCACGGCCTCGGCATCGACGAGGAGGACGGGCTGCGGGTCTCGCTGCGCGGGGCGGTGCGCGAGTCGGTCGTCGCGCCGCCGCACGGCGAGGACGTGCTGCGCGTCGCGGTGTGCGCGGTGCCGCTGATGTCGAACTTCACCGATGTGGACGCGCTGGCCGCCGAGCCGGGCGTCGTCGTCAGGTTCGTGGACCGCGCCGAGGAACTGTCCGACGCCGATCTGGTCGTGGTGCCGGGCACCCGGGGCACCGTGAAGGCGCTGGCCTGGCTGCGCGAGCGCGGCCTCGCCGACGCGCTGGTGCGGCGGGCGGCCGAGGGCCGGCCGGTCCTCGGCATCTGCGGCGGCTACCAGCTCCTCGGCGAGCACATCGAGGACGAGGTCGAGTCCCGGGCCGGTCACGTCGACGGCCTGGGGCTGCTGCCCGTACGCATCCGCTTCGACCGGGAGAAGACCCTCGCCCGGCCCGTCGGCCGGGCGCTCGGCGCGCCGGTCGAGGGGTACGAGATCCACCACGGCGTGGCGGACGTGCGCGGCGGCGAGGGGTTCTTCTCCGACGACCGGGGCCGGAGCCTGGACGGCTGCCGGGTCGGCGCCGTGTGGGGAACCCACTGGCACGGCTCGCTGGAGAGCGACGAATTCCGCCGCCGCTTCCTGACCGAGGTCGCGCGGGGCGCCGGCCGGCGTTTCGTCCCCGCTCCGGACACCTGTTTCGCGGCGCTGCGCGAGGAGCAGCTCGACCGCCTCGGCGATCTCGTCGAGGAACACGCGGACACCGACGCGTTGCTGCGGCTCATCGAGTCGGGCGCGCCGTCGGGGCTTCCCTTCATCGCCCCCGGAGCACCGGGAGGGCGCCGGTGAACGGCGCGGGCCGAGGCCGCCTTTTTCATGACCATTCATTCGCAGGAGGGATCGCCCCGTGAGCACGCATTTCCCGTTCACCGCCGTCGTCGGGCAGCAGGACCTGCAACTCGCCCTGCTTCTCAACTCCGTGGCACCGAACATCGGTGGTGTCCTCGTACGAGGTGAGAAGGGCACCGCGAAGAGCACCGCCGTGCGCGCGCTCTCGGCGCTGCTGCCGGGGGTGGACGTCGTCCCCGGGTGCCGTTTCTCCTGCGCCCCCGGATCGCCCGACCCGGCGTGTCCGGACGGCCCCCACGAGCCGGGTACCGGCGTGTCGCGGGACGCCCGCATGGTGGAGCTGCCGGTCGGCGCGTCCGAGGACCGGCTGGTCGGGGCGCTCGACATCGAGCGGGCGCTCGCGGAGGGCGTGAAGGCCTTCGAGCCGGGCCTGCTGGCCGACGCGCACCGCGGGATTCTCTACGTCGACGAGGTCAACCTCCTCCACGACCACCTCGTGGACCTGCTGCTGGACGCGGCCGCCATGGGTGCCTCGTACGTGGAGCGCGAGGGCGTCTCCGTACGGCACGCCGCCCGCTTCCTGCTCGTCGGGACGATGAACCCCGAGGAGGGTGAGCTGCGCCCGCAGTTGCTCGACCGGTTCGGGCTGACCGTCGAGGTCGCCGCGTCCCGGGAGACCGATCAGCGGGTCGAGGTGGTGCGGCGGCGGCTCGCGTACGACGACGATCCGGCGGGCTTCGCCGCCGAGTGGGCCGACGAGGAGGACGCGTTGCGGGCGAGGATCGTCGCCGCGCGTGCCCTGCTGCCCGAAGTGCGGCTCGGGGACTCGGCGTTGCGGCAGATCGCGGCCACCTGTGCGGCTTTCGAGGTCGACGGAATGCGCGCGGACATCGTGATGGCGCGGACGGCCACCGCACTGGCCGCCTGGGCGGGCCGTACGGATGTGCTCGCCGAGGACGTGCGCCGGGCGGCCCTGCTCGCGCTCCCCCACCGGCGCCGGCGCAATCCGTTCGACGCGCCGGGGCTCGACGAGGACAAGCTCGACGACACGCTGGAGCAGAACAGCGGCGGGGACGACGACCCGGACCCGGACGGCCCCGGTGGCGGCGGCCGTCCCCCGCGGGGCGACGGCCCCGACACGCCGCCGGCGCCCGGGGGCGAGGCCGGCGACGCGCCCGCGCCGTCCGTGCCCGAGCAGGGGCAGGGGCAGGGACAGCCGTCCGGGGGCGGTGAGCGGCAGCCGGTGGGCGCCACCGAGCCGTTCCGTACGAAGATGCTGAGCGTCCCCGGGCTGGGCGAGGGCGCGGCGGGGCGGCGGTCCCGGGCCCGTACCGAGCACGGGCGTACGACCGGCGCACGGCGTCCGCAGGGCGCCCTGACCAAACTGCATCTGGCGGCCACCGTGCAGGCCGCCGCCCCGCACCAGCGGTCGCGGGGCCGCTCCGGGCGCGGGCTCGTGGTCCGGCGGGACGATCTGCGGCAGGCGACGCGGGAGGGGCGCGAGGGGAATCTGGTGCTCTTCGTGGTGGACGCCTCCGGGTCGATGGCCGCCCGGCAGCGGATGGCCGCGGTCAAGGGCGCGGTCCTCTCGCTGCTGCTGGACGCGTACCAGCGGCGGGACAAGGTCGGGCTGATCACCTTCCGGGGCAGGGACGCCGAGGTGGCGCTGCCGCCGACGTCGTCGGTGGATGCCGCCGCGGCGCGCCTCGAACTGCTGCCGACCGGTGGGCGTACCCCGCTCGCGGCCGGGCTGCTCAAGGCCCATGAGGTGCTGCGGGTGGAGCGGTTGCGTGATCCGTCGCGGCGGCCGCTGCTGGTCGTGGTGACCGACGGGCGGGCGACCGGGGGCCCCGATCCGGTGGCGCTGGCCTCCCGGGCGGCGCGGCTGCACGAGGCGCAGGGCATCGCGTCGGTCGTCGTGGACTGCGAGTCGGGGCCGGTACGGCTCGGCCTCGCGGGAAGCCTCGCCCGCGATCTCGGGGGCGGCGCCGTCACGCTGGAGGAGCTGCGGGCCGACTCGATCGCCGGGCTCGTCAAGGACGTTCAGGAAACCAACAGGAGGGCCGCGTAATGCCGCAGGGACAGCCGACCACCGTGCCCGACGACGGGCTCACGACCCGTCAGCGCCGCAACCGTCCGCTGCTGATGGTGCACACCGGCATCGGCAAGGGGAAGTCGACGGCGGCCTTCGGGCTCGCGCTGCGCGCCTGGAATCAGGGGTGGCCGATCGGCGTCTTCCAGTTCGTCAAGTCGGCGAAGTGGAAGGTCGGCGAGGAGAACGCGCTGAAGGTCCTCGGAGCGAGCGGCGAGGGCGGGTCCGTCGTCTGGAACAAGATGGGCGAGGGCTGGTCGTGGGTGCAGCGCGACGGCCAGATGGACAACGAGGAGGCGGCGCGCGAGGGCTGGGAGCAGGTCAAGCGCGACCTGGCCGCCGAGACGTACCGGCTGTACGTCCTCGACGAGTTCGCGTACCCGATGCACTGGGGGTGGATCGACACCGACGAGGTGATCGAGGTGCTGCGCGACCGTCCCGGTGCGCAGCACGTGGTCATCACCGGGCGCAACGCGCCGCAGAAGCTGCTGGACGCCGCCGATCTGGTGACCGAGATGTCGAAGGTCAAGCACCCGATGGACGCCGGTCAGAAGGGCCAGCGGGGCATCGAATGGTGAGGGACTGGCAGTGAATACTCCTCGTCTGGTGATCGCCGCGCCCTCGTCGGGGAGCGGCAAGACCACCGTCGCCACGGGGCTGATGGCGGCCTTCGCGGGGCGGGGCCTCGCCGTGTCCCCGCACAAGGTCGGGCCCGACTACATCGACCCCGGCTACCACACGCTGGCCACCGGCCGGCCGGGGCGCAACCTCGACGCGTACATGTGCGGCCCCGACCGGGTCGCCCCGCTGTTCGCGCACGGGGCGGCCAGCTGCGACCTGGCCGTGGTCGAGGGCGTGATGGGGCTGTACGACGGTGCGTCGGGCCAGGGCGAGCTGGCGTCGACCGCGCAGGTGGCGAAGTTGCTGCGGGCGCCCGTGGTGCTGGTCGTCGACGCTTCGTCGCAGTCGCGTTCCGTGGCCGCGCTGGTACACGGGTTCGCCTCGTGGGATCCACAGGTGCGGCTCGGCGGGGTGATCCTGAACAAGGTCGGCTCCCAGCGGCACGAGGCGCTGCTGCGGGACGCGCTGGAGGAGTCCGGTCTGCCGGTGCTGGGGGTGCTGCACCGGGCCGAGCAGGTGGCCGTGCCGTCGCGCCATCTGGGTCTGGTGCCGGTCGCCGAGCGGCGCGATGACGCGGTGGGCGCGGTCGACGCGATGCGGGAGCAGGTGGTGGCGGGGTGCGATCTGGAGGCGCTGCTGGCGCTGGCCCGTTCCGCGCCGCCGCTGCCGGGCGAGGTGTGGGACGCGGCGGAGGCGATCGGCGGCTGCGGCGGGCCCGTGCCGCTGTCCGCCCCCGCCGGGGCCCCGGTCGTCGCGGTGGCCTCCGGTGCCGCGTTCACCTTCTCGTACGCCGAGCACACCGAGATGCTCACCGCGGCCGGGGCCGAGGTCGTGCCGTTCGATCCGTTGCGGGACGAGGCGCTGCCGGAGGGTACCCGGGGGCTGGTCGTCGGCGGGGGGTTCCCGGAGGTGTACGCGGGTGAGCTGTCCGCCAACGCGGCGCTGCGCAGGGCGGTCGCCGAACTGGCGGGGTCGGGGGCACCGGTGTCCGCCGAGTGTGCCGGGCTGCTGTATCTGGCGCGTTCGCTCGACGGGCTGCCGATGTGCGGGGTCCTCGACGCGGAGGCGCGGATGTCGAAGCGGCTGACGCTCGGCTACCGGGAGGCGGTGGCGGTCTCCGACAGTGTGCTGGCGGCCCCCGGCACCCGGGTGCGCGGCCATGAGTTCCACCGCACCGTGCTGGAGCCGGGCGCCGGTGCCGATCCGGCGTGGGGCATGCACCAGCCGGAGCGGCGGGTCGAGGGGTACGTACAACGGGGCGTGCACGCGAGCTATCTGCACACGCACTGGGCCTCGGCGCCCGGCATGGCCCGCCGGTTCGTCGAGCGGTGCGGGGGATGAGCCGGGGCGGGAACCGGTGTCGGAAGCGGTGAGGCGCCCGGGCGTGGTGCGTCGCTCAGTCCGCGATGCCCACCACGAGCCAGATGAAGCCCACCCCGGCCACGGTGCACAGCAGCGTGGAGCGGGCCGGGTGTTCGTGGTGTGCCTCGGGAAGGATCTCGGCGGCGGCCAGGTAGAGCAGCGCGCCGCCGAAGAAGCCGAGATAGCAGCCGAGGAGTTCCGCCGGAAGGGTGAACAGGAGCGTCGTCGCGGCGCCCACGATCGGCGCGAGCGCGTCCGCGAACAGCATGATCAGGGCCTTGCGGCGGGCGTTCCCGTACAGGCTGGTGATCGTGTACGTGTTGAAGCCGTCGGCGAAGTCGTGCGTGATGACGGCGAGCGCGACGGCGGCTCCCATGCCTGCGCCCACCTGGAAGGCCGCGCCGAGGGCGACGCCGTCCATCAGGCTGTGGCCGACCATCGCCGCCGCCGCCGTGAGCCCGACCTGCGGCACCCGCTCCTCGCCCGCGCCGTGTGCCGCCTGGCGCACCGCGAGCAGCCGCTCCACCAGGTGGGCGACGAGGAAGCCGCCGACGAACAGCAGCAGCGCGGCCGGGACGCCGAAGACGGGTTCGCCCGCGGCGTCGATCGCCTCCGGCAGCAGGTCCAGGCCGACCACGCCGAGCATCAGCCCGCCGGCGAGGCCGAGCACCAGGTGGCGGCGGTCGGTGACGCGCTGGGCGACCCAGCCGCCTGCCAGGGTCATCAGGAACGCGCCGAGCGCGATGAACACCGCCATGCGCTCTTGCTAGCCGATCGCCCCCGGTGCGCGCATCTCAGCGCGCTCCCGTCCCCGCGCTCCTCGTGAAAGGCCGCTCCATGTCCGAAGCCGACACGCCCGCCGCGTCGCTCGCCGTCGGGGTCGGCGCGTCCAGGGGCGCACCGGTCGACGAGATCCTCGGGCTGGTCCGGGACACCCTGCGCGAGGCTGGACTCCCGCCGCTGAGCGTCGCGGAGCTGGTGACCGTGGACGCCAAGGCGGACGAGCCGGGCATCGTCGCCGCCGCCGAGGCGCTCGGCGTACCGCTGCGGACGTACCCGGCCGGGGAGTTGGCCCGGATCGAGGTGCCCAATCCGTCCGGCGCGCCGCTCGCCGCGGTCGGAGCGGCGTCGGTCGCGGAGGCCGCCGCGCTCGCGACGGGCGGTGAGCTGCTGGTGCCCAAGCGGAAGTCGGCCCCGACGGGGCGGGCGCCGATGGTGACCTGCGCGGTGGCGCGCCGCGGTCCGCCCTGACGGCAGTCCGAGACGGCCGCGGCAGCGGTCGTACCTCCCCGTCCCGACCGTTGCGTGAAGCCCGGTGCCGGGCGCATAGTCGTTCTGCCGTACTCAGAGGATCGACCGGGACGGCCGCGGCAGCCGGCCTTCCGTCCCCACGACGACGGCCATCACCACCATCACCCCCACGGCGGTCATGCACACTCCCACGGAAAGTCCCGACGCGACAGGCGCGGGCGCGCACGATCTGCGGCACCACGGTGACGCGGAAGTACGGGGACGGGACCGGGATCTGACCGATCTCGCCGTCAACGTACGGGCCGGTACTCCCCCGGCCTGGCTGAGGGAGCGGATAGCCGGGTCGCTGGGCTCGCTGGCCGCTTATCCGGACGGCCGGCCGGCCCGGGCGGCGGTCGCGGACCGGCACGGGCTGCCGGTGGAGAGGGTGCTGCTGACGGCGGGTGCGGCGGAGGCGTTCGTACTGATCGCGCGGGCGCTGCCGGTCCGCCGCCCGGTCGTGATCCATCCGCAGTTCACCGAGCCGGAGGCGGCGCTGCGCGCGGCCGGACACAAGGTGGACCGGGTGCTGCTGCGGGCCGGTGACGGATTCCGGCTGGACCCGTCGGCGGTACCCGATGACGCGGATCTGGTGGTGGTCGGCAATCCGACCAACCCCACGTCGGTGCTGCATCCGGCGGCGCTGGTGGAGCGACTGGCCCGGCCCGGCCGGACGCTGGTGGTCGACGAGGCGTTCATGGACGCGGTGCCCGGCGAGCGCGAGACCCTGTGCGGACGTACGGACGTCCCGGGGCTCGTCGTACTGCGGAGCCTCACCAAGACCTGGGGGCTCGCGGGGCTGCGGATCGGCTATGTGCTGGCCGACCCGGGGACCGTCCGCGCGCTGGAGGAGACGCAGCCGCTGTGGCCGGTGTCGGCCCCGGCGCTGACCGCCGCCGAGGCCTGCATGGAGCCGCGGGCGCTGGCCGAGGCGGCCGCCGCCGCGGAGCGGATCGCGGTGGACCGGGCCCATCTGGTGGCGGGGCTCAGGGAGTTCACCGAGGTGCGGGTGGCGGGGCCGGCCGAGGCGCCGTTCGTCCTGGTGCGGCTGGAGCGGGCGGCCGAGGTGCGGGAGCGGTTGCGGCTGCTGGGGTTCGCGGCGCGGCGAGGAGATACGTTTCCCGGGCTCGGTCCCGAGTGGCTGCGGCTGGCCGTGCGCGACCGCGCCACGACCAACCGCTTCCTCCAGGCGTTCGACCAGGCACTGCAGACACTGGGCACGGCCGTTCGCTGACGGCCCGCCGCTGGGACGGGGGTCGTTCGCCTGCGGCCCGCCGCTGGGCGGGCACCGTGCGCCGGCGGTCCACCACTGGGCGGGGGTCGTGCGCCGACGGTCCACCGCTGGGACGGGGGTCGTGCGCCGACGGCCCACCACTGGGCGGGCACCGTGCGCCGGCGGTCTGCCGTTGCCCGCGCTCCGTCGCACGTGGCCGCGGGGAGCGGCGTGCCATCACACGTACGCCGCTCCCCGCTCCCCGCTCCCTGCTGCCCGCATCGGGGCTCCGGAGGGGTCAGCCCTGGGCGCGCCGCCTGGCCACGACCACCGCCCCGGCGCCCGCCGCCAGCAGTACGGCCGCACCGCCCGCGATGTACGGGGTGGCGGAGCTGCCGCCCGTCTCCGCGAGGTTCGAATCGACGGCCGGTTCGTTGCCGGTGCCGGTCTGGGGCTTCACACCGCCGTCGCTGTTGCCGCCGCTTGCGCTGTTGCCGCCGTCACCGGACCCACCGCTGGTCGAACCGCCGCCGGTGGAACCACCGTTGCCGGAACCGCCGTCGCTCGAACCACCATTGCTCGAACCACCGTTGCTGGACCCGCCGTCGGTGGAACCACCATTGCCGGAACCGCCATTGCTGGATCCTCCGTTGCTTGTGCCGCCGTTGTCGCCGCCGCCCGGCCCGGTCGACTTCGGCGTCTCGCAGGTCGCCTCGGCGAGCGTGATCTCGCCGCGCACATCGGCGACGTTCAGCTTGAGCGGGTTGACGGAGACCTTCAGCTGCAACGCGGTCGCCGCGGCGGTGCGCGAGGTGGTGTGCGTCTTCGAGAGGTCCAGGGTCACCTCGCCGACGGCCGGCACCTTGACCTGCGTGGTGCCGCCCGCGGTGAGGTCGATGCGCTTGCCGAGGACCGATACGTGCCCCAGTACGTTCGACTCGGCGACCGGCTTCCGGCCCACCTCGCAGACCGCCCTGGACGTGACCTTCTCCACCTCGATCAGCGAGAGCACCGGCAGTCCGGGCACATGGACCCGGGCCTTGGCCACATTGCTGTAGCCCTCGGCCCGGTGCTTGTCGGCGGTCGCGTTCGCGGTGGCCACATCGGCGGCGAGCACGCTGACCGGCCGGCCGCCGTCCACGCCGTCGAGCCGCACGCTGAGCGCGGTCTCCTTGGCGTCGGCGGGTGCCTTCACCTCGTTGAGCGTGGCCCTGAGCGGCACGTCGACCGTCTTGTTCAGGAGCGAGACGTCGAGTGCGGTACGGAGCACGACCGCGCTCGCCTTGCCGCCACCCGTGGTCGTGGTGGTCGCGGCGGCGGCCTGCGCCGGGGCGGCGACCAGCAGCGCGACGGGAGCGGCGGCGACCGCCAGGGCGGCCAGGCGGAAGGTGTTGCTGTTCAAAGTGGTGGAACCCCCACAAGAGACATGGAGCCACCGGTGCCCTCCAATGGGGGACATCGAGAGCTCCGGTGGCCTCGACCCCGAAAGCTTTACGCACGGAGGGTGAACTGGCGGACACCTGACGTGAGTTCACCCCAAAGGGGGGTTTCCGTGTCTGTATTCGAATATCTCGGTACGTTCGTTCCTCCGGGTCACCCGATCCGCTGAGCGCGCACCGTGGCGGAGCCGACCGCGCCGGGGTGCGCGCGGAAGTGTTTCAACGACGGGGCAGGCATTCGGTGACTGCCCGTCAACACGGCGCACCCCGGTCACGGGCCGCCGGACTCAGCCGATCACCCGTCCGTTCAGGACCACCCGCCGCGGCGCCGCGAGCACCCGTACGTCCGCCCGCGGGTCCTCGTCGTACACCACCAGGTCCGCCGGGGCGCCCTCCTCCAGCACCGGCCGCCCCAGCCACTGCCGCGCGCCCCACGTCGTCGCGGACAGCGCGTCCAGGGCCGGGATGCCCGCCTTCACCAGCTCGGCGACCTCGTCCGCCACCAGCCCGTGGGCGAGCACCCCGCCCGCGTCGGTGCCGACGAAGACCGGCACCCCGGCGTCGTAGGCCGAGCGCACCGTGTCGTAGCGCCGCTCGTGCAGCCGCCGCATATGGGCCGACCAGCGGGGGAACTTGGCGTCGCCGCCCGCCGCGAGCGAGGGGAACGTGGCGATGTTGACCAGGGTGGGGACGATCGCGACCCCGCGCTCGGCGAACAGCGGAATCGTGTCCTCGGTGAGCCCGGTGGCGTGCTCGACGCAGTCGATGCCGGCCTCGACGAGATCGCGCAGCGAATCCTCGGCGAAGCAGTGCGCGGTGACCCGGGCGCCGAGCCGGTGCGCCTCGGCGATGGCCGCTTCGACCGCCTCGCGCGGCCAGCAGGCGGTCAGATCGCCCACCTCCCGGTCGATCCAGTCGCCGACCAGCTTCACCCAGCCGTCGCCGCGTCGCGCCTCCTGCGCGACGTACGCGACCAGCTCGTCCGGCTCGATCTCATGGGCGTAGTTGCGGGTGTACCTGCGGGGCCTGGCAATGTGCCGGCCGGCCCGGATGATCTTCGGCAGGTCCTCGCGGTCGTCGATCCACCGGGTGTCGGCCGGCGACCCCGCGTCCCGCAGCAGCAGCGCACCCGCCTCCCGGTCGGCAAGGGCCTGCTTCTCGCTGGTCGCCGCGTCCACGGCGCCGTGGTGGTCGAGCCCGACGTGGCAGTGGGCGTCCACCAGACCCGGCAGCACCCAGCCGGTGACGGTCACCGCCCCGTCCGCATCGGACGGCCTTCCGTACGAGATCCGCCCGCCGACCACCCAGAGCTCGTCCCGGACGTCGTCGGGGCCGACGAGCACCCGTCCCTTCACGTGCAGCACCTGCGATGCCTTGTGATCACTCATGGGCAGCACTGTACGAGGCGGCGTGCGGGCCCCTGGGTACGCTTCGACGGAAGCACCGCCCGTACGCGACACCGCGCACCGACCCGATCCGACCCGAAGAGAGCACCACCGTGACGCACCCCTTCCTCGACCTCGCCCCGCTCACCGCCGCGCACTTCGCGGCCATCGAGAAGCGGGTGGCCGGCCTCCTCGCCACCGAGCAGGACGTCGTCATCATGCAGGGCGAGGCGCTGCTCCCCCTCGAAGGCTGCATCCGGGGCGGCGCCCGGCCCGGCTCGACCGCGCTGAACGTCGTCACCGGCCCGTACGGGCAGACCTTCGGCAACTGGCTGCGGGACTGCGGTGCCAACGTCGTCGACCTGGCGGTTCCCTTCCACACGGCGGTCACCGCCGACCAGGTCGCGCGGGCGCTGGCCGAGCACCCGGAGATCGACTTCGTCTCCCTGGTCCACGCGGAGGCGGCGACCGGCAACACCAATCCGGTCGCCGAGATCGGCGAGGTGGCCCGTTCGCACGGGGCGCTGTTCATGCTGGACGCCGTCGCATCGGTGGGTGCCGAGCCGCTGCTGCCGGACGTGTGGGGCGTCGACCTCTGTGTGATCGGCGCGCAGAAGGCGATGGGCGGCCCGGCCGGGGTGTCCGCGGTGTCGGTGAGCGAACGCGCCTGGCAGCGGATCGCCGCCAACCCCGAGGCTCCGCGCCGCTCCTACCTCTCGCTGCTGGACTGGAAGGAGCGCTGGATCGACGGCGGCCGCAAGGCCCTGCTGCACGCGCCGGCCCAGCTGGAGATGCTGGCGCTGGAGGCCTGTGTGGAGCGGATCGAGACCGAGGGTCTGGACGCGCTGATGGCCCGTCACGCCGCGGCCGCCGCGGCGACGCGGGCCGGCGCGGTGGCGCTCGGCGGCGGCCTCTCGCCGTACGTCCACGAGGCCGGGGAGGCGGCGCCGGTCGCGACGACGCTGCGCGCCCCGGAGGGGGTCGACGCCGCCGAGCTGGTCGCGCGGGCGCTCGCGGCCGACCCCTCGCTGCCGCTGATCGCGGGCGGGGGCGCGCTGTCCAAGGAGATGATCCGGGTCAATCACTACGGTGTGGATGCGACACGGGGCGCGGTGCTGTCCTCGCTCGCGGCTCTGGGGGCGGCGCTGGCCGATACCGGCCGGCAGGTCGACTTCGAAGCTGCCCGCAAGGCCGTTTCGGAAACCTGGCCGAGCGAATAAATCCCGGCCGGGCGCCAATATTTCCCGAATGCGGGGAGCTGCTTTATTCAGAGCAGCTCCCCGCATTCTTCTGCCCGCTTTCCAGAAGCCTAAACACCCGAGTTTCCAGAGTGCCGAGCGGGCCCGAGCCACACAATTCCGTTACGTCGCCCGAGAGTTACAACCATGTGACCGACTCCACACTGCGACCGTTATGCCGGATAAATAGCCAACAAAACAGCAGAAATCGCAGCCCGGTCGCGCCGGGGCACGCGCCCGCGTGATAACACAGCGGACCTTCCCGCCCAACCCCTCACCTCGATGCAATTTGGAAATTTGCTGGGTAAATTCAATTTGCATGACCGCCGCACCAGCAGATTTTGCAAGTGCCCAAAACGAATTCATCACCATCGACACCCCACGAGTGGAGGACGGGGCCGCGATCTGGCGCATCGCCCGCGACTCCGAGGTCCTGGACCTCAACTCCTCGTACAGCTACCTGCTGTGGTGCCGTGACTTCACGGCGACCTCCGTGGTCGCCCGGGGCGAGAGTGGCGAACCCGTCGCCTTCGTGACGGGGTACCTCCGGCCGGACCGTCCCGGGACGCTCGTCGTCTGGCAGGTGGCCGTCGACCACGCCCACCGCGGGGCGGGGCTCGCCGGAAAGCTGCTGGACGCGCTGACCTCCCGGGTCGCCGCCGAACAGGGCCTGGCCTCGGTCGAGACGACCATCACCCCGGACAACACCGCGTCGGACCGGCTGTTCACCTCCTACGCGCAGCGCCACGACGTGGCCCTGGAGCGCGAGGTGCTCTTCGACGGCGGGCTGTTCCCCGAGGGCGACCACCTGCCCGAAGTCCTGTACCGCATCGGCCCGTTCCACGCCTGAGCCCGCCCGGCCACGCCACACCCGTACGTGCCGGCCCGGACCGACGGCCACCGCCACACCCGTACGTCCCGGCCCGGACCGACGGGCCACCGCCACGCCCGAGCCCTCCCGCACCGCCGACCCTCACCCCCCTCTCGAGCAGGAGACCCCCTGTGACCATCACCCCGCCCGCGCTGAGTGTCTTCGAGACCCTGGAGTCGGAGGTACGGAGCTACTGCCGCGGCTGGCCCGCCGTGTTCGACCGTGCGCAGGGCGCCCGGCTGACCGACGAGGACGGACACAGCTACCTCGACTTCTTCGCCGGCGCGGGATCGCTCAACTACGGCCACAACAACCCGGTGCTGAAACGCGCGCTGATCGACTACATCGAGCGCGACGGCATCACCCACGGCCTGGACATGGCCACCACGGCCAAGCGCACCTTCCTGGAGTCCTTCCAGAACAACGTGCTGCGCCCGCGCGACCTCCCGTACAAGGTGATGTTCCCGGGCCCGACCGGCACCAACGCGGTCGAGGCGGCGCTGAAGCTGGCCCGCAAGGTGAAGGGGCGCGAGTCCATCGTGTCGTTCACCAACGCCTTCCACGGCATGTCGCTCGGCTCGCTCGCCGTCACCGGCAACGCCTTCAAGCGGGCCGGCGCCGGCATCCCGCTCGTGCACGGCACCCCGATGCCGTTCGACAACTACCTCGACGGCCAGGTGCCCGACTTCCTCTGGTTCGAACGGCTCCTGGAGGACCAGGGCTCCGGGCTCAACAAGCCCGCCGCCGTGATCGTCGAGACCGTCCAGGGCGAGGGCGGCATCAACGTGGCGCGCCCCGAGTGGCTGCGGGCGCTGGCCGATCTGTGCCACCGTCGCGACATGCTCCTGATCGTCGACGACATCCAGATGGGCTGCGGACGCACGGGCTCGTTCTTCTCGTTCGAGGAGGCCGGCATCGTCCCCGACATCGTGACCCTGTCGAAGTCCATCAGCGGCTACGGACTGCCCATGTCCCTCTGCCTGTTCAACCCGGAGCTGGACATCTGGGGGCCGGGCGAGCACAACGGCACCTTCCGCGGCAACAACCCGGCGTTCGTCACGGCCGCCGCCGCGCTGGACGCGTACTGGGCGGACGGCCAGATGGAGAAGCAGACCCTGGTCCGGGGCGAGCAGGTCGAGCAGGCGCTGCTCTCGATCTGCGACGAGCACACCGCGCTCGGCGCGCGGTACCGGGGCCGGGGCCTGGTCTGGGGCCTGGAGTTCACGGACGAGGCACGCGCCGCCGCGATCTGCGCCCGCGCCTTCGAACTGGGGCTGCTGGTGGAGACCTCCGGCCCGCGCAGCGAGGTCGTGAAGCTGCTGCCGCCGCTGATCGCCACCCCCGACGAGCTGGACGAGGGCCTGCGCACGCTGGCCCGCGCGGTCCGCGACACCGTCTGACCACCCGGCCCGCTCCCGAGGCGGGCCCGACGAGAAACCGCACAGCGGAAGTCACCGCGGTGGAGGACACCACGGCGGAGGACACCGCAGAGAGAAAGGCACCGACCCACCGTGATCGTCCGATCGTTCAGTGACATCGAGAACACCGACCGGCATGTGAAGGCCGCTTCCGGCACCTGGGAGAGCAAGCGCATCGTGCTCGCCCGGGAGAAGGTGGGCTTCTCGCTCCACGAGACCACGATGTACGCGGGCACCGAGACGTCGATGTGGTACGCGAACCACATCGAGGCCGTCCTGTGCGTCGAGGGCGAGGCCGAGCTCACGGACGACGAGACCGGCGAGAAGCACTGGATCACCCCGGGCACGATGTACCTGCTGGACGGCCACGAGCGCCACACCATGCGCCCGAAGACCGACTTCCGCTGCGTCTGCGTCTTCAACCCGCCGGTCACCGGGCGGGAGGAACACGACGAGAGCGGCGTCTACCCGCTGCTGACCGAGGAGGGCTGAACCATGACCACCGATGTACGCACCGACCTGTACCCCACGCGCGGCACGGCCGAGATGACCACCCCCCGCCAGGACCCGGTGATCTGGTCGCCGCCCGGAGCCCCCGGCCCGGTGGCCGTGCAGGACCTCCAGGGCTTCGAGCGCGATGGCTTCCTCACCGTCGACCAGCTCATCACCCCCGACGAGGTCTCCGTCTACCACGCCGAACTGGACCGGCTGATCGCCGATCCGGCGGTGCGGGCCGACGAGCGCTCGATCATAGAGCCGAAGTCGCAGAAGGTGCGGTCGGTCTTCGAGGTCCACCGGATCAGCGAGGTCTTCGCCCGGCTGGTCGCCGACGAACGGGTGGTGGGCCGGGCCCGGCAGATCCTCGGTTCGGACGTGTACGTCCACCAGTCCCGGATCAACGTCAAGCCGGGCTTCGGCGCCTCGGGGTTCTACTGGCACTCGGACTTCGAGACCTGGCACGCCGAGGACGGGCTGCCGAACATGCGGGCGGTGTCCGTGTCGATCGCGCTGACCGAGAACCACGACACCAACGGCGGGCTGATGATCATGCCCGGTTCGCACAAGTCGTTCCTCGGCTGCGCGGGCGAGACGCCCAGGGACAACTACAAGAAGTCGCTGAAGATGCAGGACGCCGGAACCCCGTCCGACGAGGCCCTGACGAAGATGGCCGACCGGCACGGCATCAAGCTCTTCACGGGCAAGGCGGGTTCGGCGACCTGGTTCGACTGCAACTGCATGCACGGCTCGGGCGACAACATCACCCCGTACCCGCGCAGCAATGTCTTCATCGTCTTCAACAGCGTGGCGAACGCCGCCGAGGAGCCGTTCGCGGCACCGGCGCGGCGACCGGAGTTCATCGGGGCGAGGGACTTCACCCCGGTGCGCTGAGGTGACCCGCCGGCGGGGCCGGCGGAGCGGCGTCCTCCCGCCCCGCCGGCCCCGAAATCGTTGGACCGGCACGGCGGCCGACGGCGAAGGTATGGCCCATGACCTCACTCGTACGCCACATCACCGTCGACTGCTCCGACCCCTACGGGCTCGCCCGCTTCTGGTCCGGGGTGCTCGACGCCCCGGTCTCCGGCCAGGACGCCCCCGGTGACCCCGAGGTGCTCCTCGAATCCCCCGGTGCCGCGCTGCTCTTCATCCGGGTGCCGGAGTCCAAGGGCGGCAAGAACCGCATCCACCTGGACATCCAGCCGCAGGACCGGACCCGGGACGAGGAGGTCGAGCGGCTGCTCGGCCTGGGCGCCACCCTCGTCGCCGACCACCGCAGGCCGGACGGGCGGGGCTGGGCGACGCTCGCCGACCCCGAGGGAAACGAGTTCTGCGTCGAGTGCGGTGCGGCGGAGCGGGCGGCCCTGACCGGGGCCCGGCTGCCGGTCACGGCGGACGATGTGACCACCGCGGTACGTCTCGCGATCGCCGCGCTCCGGGAGTGCCCGGAGGACGACTGGCAGGCCCCGGCGGGGACGCTGGAGTGGACCTGCTGGGAGACCGCCGAGCATCTGAGCGACGACCTGTTCTCCTACGCGGCCCAACTGGGCCCGCGGCAACCGCCGCTGGACGCGTACGTCCCGTACCGCTGGAGCGCCGACCGCGAGGGCGGTCCGATGAACGCGGTCTTCGCGGACCGGTCGTCCGGAACCGCCGGCCTCTTCCGGACGTTGGAGGCGTGCGGCGCGCTGCTCGCCTCGATGGTGCGGACGGCCCCGCCCGGACTCCGCGCGTACCACTCCTACGGGGCGTCCGACCCGGAGGGCTTCGCCGCGATGGGGGTCGTGGAGACCCTGCTGCACGCCCACGACATCGCCGCGGGCCTGGGGGGCGGCTGGACCCCGCCCGCCGGCCTCTGCGACCGGGCGCTGGCCCGGCTGTTCCCGGACGCCCCGAAGGACGCCGACCGGTGGGCCGTACTGCTGTGGGCGACCGGCCGCGCCGAGCTGCCCGGCCACCCGCGCGTCACCTCGTGGAAGTGGCGCAGCGCCCCGCTGGACGAGTCCGGCCGGGAGTAGGCCCGGGGCCGGGCCCGGCGGCGGGCGGGGGCCGGGGTGTTGCGAGAACCGGTGCCGTGAGCCATCAGCAGATCCCGGACAAGCCGGCCGCCCGGGCCTCGTCCGGGCTCCGGCTGCCCGGCCCGGACCACCAGGTGCCGGCCGTCGAGGCGCGGGATCCGCACCCCCGCACGGTGCGGATCCCCGGCCGGGCGAGGGCTCTGGCAGATGTCCGGCCTCATGAGCCTGCAGGAGGACGTGCGGAGGCTCTTCGACGGCGGGGCCCAGGATCTTTTCCGCTTGGATCGGGCCGGATCAGGCACCGGGGCACGCGAGCCCGGCATGAGCCGAACGAGAGGCCCTAGATCTGGGCATCGTCCAGTGCCGGGTAGTCGACGTACCCTTTCGCGCCCCCGCCGAAGAACGTCGACGGGTCCGGGGTGTTGAACGGGCCGCCGGCCTTCAGCCGGGCCGGCAGGTCCGGGTTGGCGATGAACAGGGCGCCGTACGCGATGATGTCGGCGAGCCCGTCGTCGACCACCGAGTGGTCGTCCGGCCCGGTCGGTCCGTCCGTCAGCGCGCTGAGGACGAAGGTGCCGGAGAACTGCTTGCGCAGCGCGAGGGTCAGCTCGCGGATCTGCACCGCCTCCAGGACGTGCAGGTAGGCGAGGCCGAGCGGCTCCAACTCCCGTACCAGCGCGGTGTAGACGGCCTCCGGTGCGGGCTCGTCGATGTCGTTGTACGGGTTCCCCGGCGAGATCCGCAGTCCGGTCCGCTCCGCGCCGATCTCGGCGGCGACGGCCTTGACCACCTCGACGGCGAACCGGATGCGGGCCTCGTCCGAGCCGCCCCACTCGTCGTCACGCAGGTTGGTGTTGGGGGCGAGGAACTGGTGGATGAGGTAGCCGTTGGCGCCGTGCAGCTCGACCCCGTCGAAGCCGGCGTCGATCGCGTTGCGGGCGGCCGCCGCGAAGTCGGCGACGGTCTGCCGGACCTCGTCGCCGGTCAGTTCGCGCGGGGTGGTGAAGTCCTCCATGCCAGTGCCGGTGAAGAGTCCGCCGGCGGGCCGGACCGGGGAGGCACTGACCGGGATCAGCCCGTCCGGCAGCAGGTCCGGGTGGCCGATCCGGCCGGCGTGCATCAGCTGGGCGAAGATCCGGCCGCCCGCCGCGTGCACCGCGTCGGTGACCTTGCGCCAGGAAGCGACCTGCTCCGCGCTGTGCAGCCCGGGGGTGGACGGGTAGCCCTGGCCGACCACCGACGGCTGGACGCCCTCCGTGATGATGAGGCCCGCCGAGGCGCGCTGGGTGTAGTACTCGGTGACGAGATCCGTGGCGGTGCCGCCCTCACCGGCCCGGCTGCGGGTCATCGGAGCCATCGCGATGCGGTTGGCGAGCCGGGTGCCGGAAAGGTCGATCGGGTCGAATGCGGTGGTCATGAGGACTCCCGGATTATTTATGTGGTCGGCCAATTATCTGCTCCGGCGTCACTGTAACCCATTACTTGGCCGACCAATGTAAAGTGGGCGGAAAGTCGCCGGAGCCCGGTATCGGAGCCGGGGCCGAAGCGTCGCCCCGAGGAGTCACCCCATGAAGGCCGAACCCGCCCAGCCCGCAGACCCCGCCTGTCCCGGACTGCCGAGCGCGGCCCTCGGCGGCCCCGTCAGCCACGCCCTGGCCCGGGTCGCCCGGCTGCACCGGATCGCCGCGGGCAAGCTGCTCAAGGGGCTCGGGCTCTACCCGGGCCAGGAGTTCCTGATGATGTGCCTGTGGGATGCCGGTGCGGTGCGTCAGGCCGAGCTGATCAAGGCCGTCGACCTCGACCCCTCCACCGTCACCAAGATGCTCCAGCGCCTCGAACAGACCGGACATGTGCGCCGCCGCCCCGACCCGGACGACCGCCGGGCCGTCCTGGTCGAGGCCACCGACGACAGCTGTGCGCTGCACTCCGACGTCCAGCGGGCCTGGACGGACCTGGAGGACCACACCCTCGCCGGTCTCGAACCCGCCGAACGCGAGGAGCTGACCCGGCTGCTCGCCAAGGTCGAGGCGAACCTCTGCCGGGAGGCCGGGGACTGCCCCGGCCCCCGCTGATCCCCTCCGGCGGGCACGGTCAGCGGGAGAGCACGTCCAGGGCCCGGTCCACATCGGCCTGCGTGTTGTACAGGTGGAAGGCGGCGCGCAGACTTCCCGCCCGGTTCGAGACCACCACTCCGGCCCGCGCGAGCGCCGGCTCCCGCTCGCCCAGTCCGGGCACGGCGACGATCGCCGACTCCCCCGGCACCGCCTCGTGCCCGAGCCCGGCCAGCCCGGCCCGCATCCGGGCGGCGAGCCCGGTGGCATGGGTGTGGACGGCGTCCACACCCACCTCGTTCAGCAGCGCGAGGGACTGCTCGGCGCCGTGGTACGAGAGGAAGGCCGGCGGTTCGTCGTAGCGGCGCGCGGTCCCGGAGAGCTGACCGACCGGGCCGTACGTGCTGTTCCAGGGGTCGGCGGCGGCGTACATGCCGGCGAAGAGCGGCGGCAGCGCCTGCTGCGCCTCGTCGGTGACGGTGAGGAACGAGGCACCGCGCGGGCAGAGCAGGAACTTGAAGCCGCCGGTGACGGTGTAGTCGTACTCCCCGGCGTCCAGCGGCAGCCAGCCGGCCGACTGGGTGGCGTCGAGCAGCGTCCGGGCACCGTGGGCGCCGGCCGCCGCCCGCACCGCCTTCAGGTCGGCGATCCGGCCGTTGGACGACTGCACGGAGGAGAGGGCGACGAGCGCGGTGTCCGGCCCCACCGCGTCGGCCAGCCGGTCCAGCGGGGCGTACCGCATCCTGAGGTCGCCGCGGACCGCGAAGGGGCTGACGACGGAGCTGAACTCGCCTTCGGGCGCCAGGACTTCGGCCCCCGGCGGCAGTGCGGCGGCGATCAGCCCGACGTGCACGGAGACGGAACTGCCGACGGCGACCCGGTCGGCGTCGACCCCGGAGAGCCGGGCGAAGCCGGACCGGGCCGCCTCCACCGCCTCGAAGTCGCCGGAATCGGCCCGGCTGCCCGAGCCGATCGCCTCCGCGAGCGCCCGTACGGCCGCCACGGTCCGCCGGGGCAGCAGCCCGCAGGTGGAGGTGTTGAGGTAGGTCGTTTCCGGTGCGAACTCGGCATCCACCGCACTGCTGAGCGAAGTAGTCTCCATGCGCCCAGCCTGGGGCCCCCTCACCTCCCGGTCAATCACGAAAAGTTGAGGGGAACACCCGAGCACCGCTTGTGCGTGGCGCCGGGACAGCACCGGTTGTACGTGGCCCGGGGGCGGACCTCAGACGTTGCCGCCGGCCTGCGGGACCTCGCAGGCGCCGTCGGCGTCGCACGCGGCGGCGTCGCCGCCGATCGCGGTGAGCGGGCGGTCCTTCCACGCCTGCTCCAGCGCCTGGGCGAAGACCTCGGCGGGCTGGCCGCCGGAGATGCCGTAGCGCCGGTCGAGCACGAAGAACGGCACCGCGTTGGCGCCCAGCTCGGACGCCTCCCGCTCGTCGGCCCGCACCTCGGCCGCGTACGCCTCCGGGTCGGCGAGTACGGCGCGCGCCTCGTCGGCGTCGAGCCCGGCCTCGACGGCCAGCTCGACCAGTACGCCGGTGTCGTAGACGGACCGCTCCTCGGCGAAGTTCGCCCGGTAGGCGAGGCTCAGCAGCTCGTCCTGCCGGCCGCGGGCCTTGGCCAGGTGGAGCAGCCGGTGGATGTCGAAGGTGTTGCCGTGGTCACGGCCCTCGGTGAGGTAGCCGAGCCCCTCGGCCTGTGCGTTGGCCGCGACATTCGCCTCCATGGCCTGCGCCTCTTCGCGGGTGCGCCCGTACTTCTGCGCCAGCATGTCGATGACCTGCGCGGTGTCCCCCTTGGCGCGGCCGGGGTCGAGCTCGAAGGACCGGTGCACGACCTCGACCTGGTCGCGGTGGGCGAATCCCGCCAGGCCCTTCTCGAAGCGGGCCTTCCCGATGTAGCACCAGGGGCAGGCGATGTCGCTCCAGATCTCGACGCGCATGTCTCTTCTTCTCTCCGTGTCCTCGTACGTACCGCTCGGGTGCGGAGCCACCCTCCGCTCCCGTGCACAACGCGGGAGCGGACATCCTCATTCCCCGCCCGCTCAGCCGTCCTGGTCGTCGAGCTCGACGACCGGCCGGTCGGTGACCACGGCGACCAGGATCATCGGCGCGTCTCCGTCGCACTGGTTGAGGGAGACCCCGATCCAGCGGCCGTCCACCGGCCCCCACACCCGCAGGTCCCCGAGGCAGTCCGTGTCGCACAGCGCCCGGTACAGCGGCGGCATGGGCTCACCCGCGAGCTTGCGGAAGATCGGCACCCGCATGCCCACCGGCCGGTGGGCGCCCCAACGCCGGTCCAGCTCGCCCACGAGAACGGCGAGATGACCCGCGGCGGCCTCCTCGGCCGCGTCCCACTCGGGTCCGTACACGCCCACGAGGTCGTCGCTCTCCCAGAGCGGCACGATCCGGAAGCCCTCGCCCGAGGTCGCGCTCCACTCCCCGGTGTCCGGCTCCCCCTCGCCGACCGTGGGCCCCGCGGCCGGCACGGGCCCGGCGAGCAGCGCCTCGATGTCGGACACGGCGCGGCCGGTCCCGAACGTCTCCCCCATCCGGGCGGTCACAGCGCCGCCGCCCCGGCCGGTGCGGTCGGTCCGCCGAAGGAGGCACGGCGGGCGCCGGGGGTGAGCGGCCGGCCGAGGTTCCGTACCCCGGCCGGGGCGACCGCCCGACGGTCGAACCATGACGTCCCGGGCATCACTCGCCCCTCCTCCTGTCGTACGCCACCGCGGAACCCCCGCCGCGGGCCGGAGCGGTAAATAGGTCCGGGCAGGATCAGCTGCCGTCCCGCAGGTCCGCGAGGCCCGTCGTGCGGAACTCGATCCGGTCGAAGGACGCCTCGCAGCCCTCGCCGGTCGGCGACTGGACCAGGAAGCCGACCGACGCCCCGGCCGCTTGCTCCGGGTCGCCGAGGGCGAAGACGCGGACGAAGGTCCACTTCTCGCCGTCGGCGGAGGCGTGGAAGGCGAACGCGTCGCCCGTGCGGCTGAGGCGCAGCCAGCAGGTGTCGGCGTCCACGGTGAAGGAGTTGACGTCGTCGGAGCGGCCCCGGGTGACGACCGTGCAGACGGTGGGGTGGTCCGGGGAGAGCTCCAGGCAGAGCTTGGCCCACTCCCGTTCCCCGACGTGCAGGTAGAGCACCCCGGCGTCGAAGGCGGCCGCGAAGCCGACCCGCACCCGGGCGATCAGCTGGAAGTCGCCCGGGGGTGCGGGACCGAGCAGGCGGGGGGCGTCGCTCTCGGGGTCGAGACGGGCGCCGCCCGGCGGTACGAACCGGTCCTGGCGGGCGCCCGCCCTGCCGGTCAGTACGCCGCCCTCGTACGTCCAGTCGCCCCCGGGGCCGAACGGGACGATGCCGAAGGGGAGTTCGGGAAGGTCCGGGGTCATGCGCGGCGTCCGTCCACCCGTCGGGGAAGGCCCAGGGGGTTCTCCTCCCTGAGCTCCGGCGGGAGCAGGGCCTCGGGGGTGGTCTGGTAGGTGACCGGGCGCAGCCAGCGTTCGACCGCGGTGGCGCCGACCGAGGTGGAGGTGGAGGTGGTGGCCGGGTAGGGGCCGCCGTGGTGCTGGGCGGGGGCGACGGCGACGCCGGTGGGCCAGCCGTTGACGAGGACCCGGCCGGCCAGCGGGGTGAGGGCCGCGAGGAGTCCGGGGGCGTCGGCGTCGGTGCCGTCCGTGGCGGTCTGGAGGGTGGCGGTGAGGTTGCCGGGGAGCCGGGAGAGCACGGCGGTGATCTCGTCGTCGGAGGCGTAGCGGGCGACTACGGTGACGGGGCCGAAGCACTCCTCCAGCAGCTCGTCGTGCGGGCCCTCGGCGGTGAGCAGCTGCGCCGGTACGGTGAGGAATCCGGCCGAGACGGTGTGGTCGCCGCCCGCGCCGGGGGTGACCGGGGCCTGGACGCCGGGGAGTCCGGCCCGGGTCCGTACGCCCGTGACGAAGGCGTCGCGCATCCGGTGGTCGAGCAGGACCGCGGCCTCGCTGTCGCTGACCGCGGCGGTCAGGGACTCCAGCAGCCGGTCGCCGGCCTCACCGGCCGGGGCCAGGACGAAGCCGGGCTTGGTGCAGAACTGGCCCGCGCCCATGGTCATCGAGCCCGCGAGCCCGGCGCCGATCTCCTCGGCACGCTCGGCGGCGGCCGCCCCGGTGACGACGACGGGGTTGAGGGAGCCCAGCTCGCCGTGGAACGGGATGGGGCGGGGGCGGGCCGCCGCCGCGTCGAACAGGGCGCGGCCGCCGCGTACCGAGCCGGTGAACCCGGCGGCGGCGACCAGCGGGTGCCGGATCAGCTCGACGCCGGCGTCGAAGCCGTGCACCAGGATCAGTACGTCCTCGGGCAGGCCGGCCTTGGCCGCCGCCCTGCGCAGCACGGAGGCGCAGAGTTCGGAGGTGGCGGGGTGGTCGGGGTGCGCCTTGACGACGACGGGGCAGCCGGCCGCCAGCGCGCTCGCGGTGTCGCCGCCGGGGACGGAGAAGGCGAGCGGGAAGTTGCTGGCCGCGTAGACGGCGACGACGCCGAGCGGGACCTTGTAGCGGCGCAGGTCGGGCCAGGGCGGGGTCCGGGTGGCGTCCGCGTGGTCGATGTGGATGTCGAGGTAGGCGCCCTCGTCGACCACCTCCGCGAAGGCCCTCAACTGGGCGGCGGTGCGGGCGAGTTCACCGGTCAGCCGGGCCGGACCGAGTGCGGTCTCGGCGTCGGCGGCCTCGATGACGTGCTCCCCGGCCTCGACGAGCAGGTCGGCCGCGATGCGCAGGAAGGCGGCGCGCACGGTGCGGTCGGCGAGCGATTCACGTACCGCGTGGGCGGCCCGGACCGCACGGTCGACCTCCTCCGCTGTAGCCTCCACCGCAACCTGCTCGCGCGGGTTCCCGGTGCGGGGGTCGACGCTCCAGACTGGTGCTGCTGCCACCGTGATTCCTTCCGCTCCACTGCCGCACATCAGAAGTTGTTCGGTATTCTGAACAGAGTTTGTGATCGTGAATATGAGGCGACTCTATTTCCGTGCGTTCGATGTTGGCAAGAAGCCGCCGGGTTCCGGAAGTGGCCCGGTCCAGGCATTCGTCGGGTGTCATCGGGTGCGAGAAGTCTCAGGGTTTCGCTGGTGGGCTGGAAGGGCGTGGGGCGATGTCGGTTGCCGAACCTGGTGGGGCACAGGTCAAGTCCGCCGTGCGGACGGTGGAACTGCTCGAATACTTCGCGGGGCGGCCGGGCATGCACTCGCTCGCCGCGGTGCAGGAAGCCGTCGGCTATCCCAAGTCCAGCCTGTACATGCTGCTGCGCACGCTGGTGGAGCTGGGCTGGGTGGAGACCGACGCGACGGGCACTCGGTACGGGATCGGCGTACGGGCCCTGCTGGTGGGCACCTCGTACATCGACGGCGACGAGGTCGTCGCGGCGGCCCGCCCCACCCTGGACCGGCTCTCCGACGACACCACGGAGACCATCCACCTGGCCCGTCTCGACGGGACGAACGTGGTGTACCTCGCCACCCGGCAGTCCCAGCACTATCTGCGTCCCTTCACCCGCGTCGGCCGCAGGCTGCCCGCCCACTCCACCTCGCTCGGCAAGGCACTGCTGGCCACCCACAGCGACGAGCAGGTCCGCAAGCTGCTCCCCGAGACGCTGCCCGCGCTGACCGAGCACACCATCACCGACCGCGAGAAGCTCATCGAGGAGCTGCACCTCATCCGCGAGCAGGGGTACGCGGTGGACCGCGAGGAGAACACCCTCGGACTGCGCTGCTTCGGCGTAGCCGTCCCGTACCGCACCCCCGCCCGCGACGCCATCAGCTGCTCGGTGCCGGTCGCCCGGCTCACGCCCGCCCACGAGCAGATGGTGAAGGACGCGCTGTTCGACGCCCGGGACCGGCTGACGCTCGCCACCCGCAGGCTCTGACACCACTGTCCGGGCGGCGGGCCCGGCGGCGGCGCCCGCGAGGACCGCACCCGGGACCGCGCCCGGCCCCGTCATGAGAAACCGGTGAGAATCACCGCATTCGGGAACGGTGCGCGGTGCCCCGCTCGTCGTCCGGGCGGGATGAACAGAACGATCAGGCGAACCTCGGTCTTCTGTCTGCTGCTGGTTCTCGCCCTGCTGGGGCGGGCGACCTGGGTGCAGGCGTACCAGGCAAAGGCGCTCGCAGACAACGAACACAACCGGCGGAACACCATCGCGCAGTACGCGCAGCCGCTCGGCGACATCATCGTGGCCGGAAACCCGGTCACCGGATCGAAGAGGACGGTGGGCAGCGACCTCGCGTACAAACGTACCTATACACAGGGCGAGCTCTACTCGGCCGTCACCGGCTACAGCTCGCAGGCGTACGGCGCCACCCAGCTCGAAGGGATCTACAGCCATGTGCTGGACGGCACCGACGACCGGCTGAAGAGCCCGCTGGACGCGGTGACGCGCAAGCAGGCGGCGCCGGGCAACATCCTGACTACGATCGACCCGGCCGTGCAGAAGGCCGCGTACGAGGCGCTCGGCGACGACAAGGGGGCGGCGGTCGCGATCGACCCGAAGACCGGCCGGATCCTGGGCATGGTCTCCACCCCCTCGTACGACCCGTCGAAGATCAGCGGGACGACGGACGGCGAGGCCTGGCAGCAGCTGCTCGACGACGAGGACAAGCCGATGGTCAACCGCGCGCTGCGCCAGCCGCTGGCCCCCGGTTCGACGTTCAAGCTGGTGGTGGCGGCCGCGGCGCTGGAGGACGGGCTGTACGGCTCCGTCGACGAGCGTACGGACAGCCCCAATCCGTACCCGCTGCCCGACACCAGCAGGTTCCTGGAGAACGAGAACCCCTCGGCGCCCTGCGAGAACGCCACGCTGCGCACCGCGCTCCAGTATTCCTGCAACAACGTCTTCGGGAAGATCGCCGTCGACCTCGGCCAGGACAAGGTCAGGGCGATGGCGGAGAAGTTCGGCTTCAACACCGACAAGCTCGATGTGCCGGTACGGGCGAGCCGGAGCGTATACCCGACCGGCATGGACCGGCCGCAGACGGCGCTGTCGGGCATCGGCCAGTTCGAGGTGACCGCGACGCCGCTGCAGATCGCGATGGTGTCGGCGGCCCTCGCCAATGACGGCGAACTGGCGGCGCCGCACATGGTGTCCTCGGTGACCGACTCCAAGGGCAACTCGCTCCAGGACTTCGCGGACGGGGACACCGAGCGGGTCGTCTCGAAGTCCACCGCGGAGCAGCTGCGGAGCGCCATGGTGACCGTCGTCGAACAGGGCACCGGCACCAACGCCCGGATCGCCGGGGCCGAGGTGGGCGGGAAGACGGGCACCGCGCAGAACGGCGTGGGCAACAGCAAGAGCCCGTACGCCTGGTTCACCTCGTACGCGAAGGACGCCGCCGGCGGCAAGGAGGTCGCGGTCGCCGTGATCGTCGAGGACTCGGGCGCGGCGCGCTCCGAGGTCAGCGGCAACGGCCTGGCGGCGCCGATCGCCCAGAAGATGATGAAGGCGGCACTGGCGGACTGACGTCCGTCCGCCGGACCGTCCGGCATCCGTCCTAGACCCGGCGGGGGACGCCCTCCCCCGCCGGGTGCGCGATAGGGCATCCTCCCGATGCCGCCGGGCCCCCTCGGCCAGCAGCCTTGACGCATGACGAAAGCGCTGGTCGGGAGGGTGTGGTGGGTGCTGTGGGTGCGGTGACCGGGTCGGCGACGGTGCGGGTGCTGCGGGACCGTACGGCGGGGCTGTTCCTGACCGCGGTCGTCGTCTCGGGTTTCGGGACCTCCGCGATGTGGCTCGCGGCCGGGGTCTGGGTCAAGTCCCTGACCGGGTCGGACAGTCTGGCGGCGCTCGCCGTGTTCGCCATGTGGCTGCCGGTGCTGGTCGGGCCGGCGCTCGGGACGATCGCCGACCGGATCCCGGGCAAGCGGCTGCTCGTCGGGGCGAATCTCGTGATGGCGGGGCTGCTGGCGTCGCTGACGACGGTCGATTCGGCGGGCCGGATCTGGCTCCTGTTCGCCGTGCTCGTCCTGTACGGGGCGAGTTTCGTGCTGATGGAGGCGGCCGAGGCGACGCTGGTCGCCGGGGCCGTGGACAAGCGGCTGCTGGGTGATTTCAACGGGCTGCGGATGATGGCCGGCGAGGGCATGAAGCTGCTGGCACCGCTGGCCGGCGCCGGGCTGTACGCGCGGTTCGGTGGCGGGGCGGTGGCGTTGCTGGACGCGGCGTCGTTCGTGCTGGCGGCCGGGGTCTACGCGCTGCTGCCGGCTCCGCGGCCGCATCCGGCCGGAGCGGCCCGGACCGGCCGGCGGGGCGAACTCACCGCGGGCGTACGGCAGGTGTGGGGTTCACCGGTGCTACGGCCGCTGGTGCTCGCGGGGTCGGTGACGATGCTGTGCGCGGGGCTCAACGGGGCCGCGATCTATGCCGTGGTGGACGACGGGCTGGGGCACTCCCCCACGTACGCGGGTGTGCTGTACGCGGTGCAGGGCGCCGGGTCCGTCGTGGTCGGGCTGCTGGCCGGTCCGCTGCTGCGGCGGCTGCCGGAGCGGGTGTTCACGGCGGCCGGGATCGCGCTGTTCGCGGTGGCCGTGGGGGTGCGGGCGCTGCCGTACGACGCGGTGGCGCTGGCGGCGAGCGCGGCCGTCGGGATCGGGCTGCCGTGTGTGCTGATCGCCGCGATGACGGCGGTGCAGCGGGAGACCCCGGCATCCGTGCTGGGCCGCACCGCCGCGACCGCCAACACGCTGATGATGGTGCCGAACGCGGTGGCGCTGGCGCTCGGCGCGGGCCTGATCGCGCTGGTGGACATCAGGGTGCTGCTGCCGCTGGTCGGCGCGGCCGCGCTGCTGACCGCACTCCTGCTGGTGAAGGGCCGGCGGGGAAGGCTGACGGACTCCCCCACCGGCCCGGCTCCTTCATCGGCCGAGGCGTGAGAGCGCTTCGCCGACGGCCCGGAGGTCGGGGGCCGAGGCCAGCCCCGCGTGGTACAGCCGCAGTTGGTCCGCGCCGAGCGATGCGGCGTGCGCGGCGTCCCGCTCCAGCGTGGCGGGGCTGCCGCCCATCCCCGTGACCACGCCGAAGTTGGCCGCGAGCACCCCGCCGCGCCCGGCGAACGGGCCGAGCACGGCCTCGCGCGCCGCGTCGCCGCCGGTGCAGGGCAGCACCACACCGTCCGCCACGGAGAGGATGTGTTCCGGGTCGACGCCGACGTTCGCACCGGTGCGGTGGGGCTCTGGGTCGGCGTGCAGCAGCACCTGGAACCCCGGCTCCGCCGCGGCCCGCACGGCGGCGACCGCGGACTCCTGGAACGTACGGGCGACCGTGCCGCGCCATCGGAGGGTGGCGTCGGTGAGGTCGGCGCCGAGCAGCTTCTCGATGCCCGCCCGGCCGGTCTCCGGGGAGCCTGCACCGGCCCAGACCGGTTCCAGCGCACCGCGTACCGCCGCGGCCAGCCTGTCGGGGTCCAGTCCCTGTCCGGCGTAGCCGGTCCGGCAGCCGGGGCAGAAGCAGAGCGACATCAGATACTGCGCCGCGTCCCCCAGCCCGACGCCCGCTGTCTTGTCGTGGGCGTGCAGATGGGCGAAGCCGTACCAGCCGCAGGACTCCAGCTCGGTGCCGAGCGCGCCGGTACGGACCGCCGCCTCCGCCGCCAGGGCGGTCAGGTACTCGCGGACCTCGGCCCCGGCGATGCACGGCGCCCAGGGGTAGCGGTCGCCGTAGGCGTTGACCACGCAGGTGTCCGGGTGTTCGGCGCCCAGCCGGGAGTTGTGCGCCAGGACGACCCAGGTGTGGACCTCCAGACCGGCTCCGGCGAGGGCCTCGGCGGCTTCGGCGAACGGGTCGTCGGAGGCCACCCAGGACTGCTCGTGGGGGCGGAGCGGACGCCCCGCCCACCGAGCGGCGTCCGGCGGGTAGAGCACCGCGGCGTGCTCGGCGGTGACGATGCGGTGCCCGGGGTGGCGGGGGGTCAGCGCCCGGGTGGAGTGGTAGGCGGCGGCGAGCGTCACCTGCTGGACGCCCAGGTCCGCGACGCGGGCGGCCGCGTCCGGGTCGCCGACGACATCCCAGGGATAGAGGAAGGCCGAGGTCTTCACCCGCGCCGCTCCTGCCCGTACTTCTCCAGCAGGGCCCGGCCGCGCGCGACGATCGCGGTGAGTTCCTCGATGTGAGCGGCGGGCGGCTCGGTGAGCGGGGTGCGGACCTCGCCGACGTCCAGGCCGCCGAGCCGGACCCCGGCCTTGACGAGCGAGACGGCGTAGCCGCGGCCCTTGGCGCGCAGCTCGACGAGCGGCCGGTAGAAGTGGTCGAGGAGCGCACCCGTCAGTTCGTCGTCGCCGGAGTCCAGCGCCCGGTAGAAGGCCAGCGCGATGTCGGGCGCGAAGGCGAAGACGGCGGAGGAGTAGAGGGTGACGCCGATGCCCCGGTAGGCCGGGCCGGTCAGTTCGGCGGTGGGCAGTCCGTTGAAGTACAGGAAGTCCCGGCCCGGCAGCTCGGTACGGACGGCGCTGACGATGCGCTGCATCAGGTCGAGGTCGCCATAGCCGTCCTTGAGGCCGATGATGCCGGGCGTGGTGGCCAGTGCGACGACGGTGGCGGGGGTGAAGACGGCGTTGTCGCGCTGGTAGACGATCGTCTCCAGCGAGGTGGCCGCGGCGAGCGCGGTGTAGTGGCCGAGCAGCCCCTCCTGGTCGGCGACGACGAGGTACGGGGGCATGGCGAGGAGCCCGTCCGCGCCCGCCTCCTCGGCGAGCTTCGCGTACTGGACCGCGAGCGCCGTGCCGTATCCGGCCCCCGCGACCACGGGTACCTCTCCGGCGGTCTCCTCGACGGCCGCGGCGACGACGCGGCGGAACTCCTGGGGCGTGAGCGCGTGGAACTCACCGGTGCCGCAGCAGGCGAAGACCGCCGCCGCACCGGCGTCGATGCCGGTGCGCACATGTGCGCGGAAGGCATCGAGGTCGACGTCGCCGTCCGGTCCGTACGCGGTGACGGGGAAGAAGAGCGGCCCGGCGACACGGCCGAGTCGGGCGGCAAGAGGGGCTGAGGTCACTGGCGCTCCCTGAGCGGTTCAGGCGTGCACAATTCTGATCGACGTCCATATTCATGAACGCCCACACGCTAAGCCAGCCGCCAGGCGCAGGTCAAGGAGGGGGAACGGCCGAGGTGACCGACCCCGAGGGCGAACCGGGTGGCTCCGCGCGAGCAGCACCCCGCCCCGCCCGCACACTTGACTCCGCACTCCAGGGCTTCTTAGCTTGTCCACACATATGAATGCCGTCCATGGAGGAGATCCGCGTATGCCCGCTCCCCGCACCGTCCTGCTCACCGGCG
The DNA here is from genome assembly GCF_042677325.1 of Streptomyces sp. NPDC127117. NCBI lineage: Bacteria > Bacillati > Actinomycetota > Actinomycetes > Kitasatosporales > Streptomycetaceae > Streptomyces > Streptomyces sp. NPDC127117. The sequence goes on along the minus strand of NZ_JBHXTM010000026.1, from coordinate 31,172 downwards.
CCGCCGGCGGTCTCGGCACCCTGATGCGCGGGCTCCTGCCCGCGTACGGCTACGAGCTCCGGCTCCTGGACGTCGTCCCCGTCGAGGGCGAGCCGGACGCGGTCTCCGCCGATCTCGGCGACCGGGAGGCGCTGCGCGAGGCCGTGCGGGGCGTCGACGCGATCGTCCATCTCGCGGGCATCTCCCTGGAAGCCGGCTTCGACAAGATCCTCAGGGCGAACATCGAGGGCACCTACAACCTCTACGAGGCCGCCCGCGAGGAAGGCGTGCGGCGCATCGTGTTCGCCTCCTCCAACCACGTCCTCGGCTACACTCCCCGCCCGCTCCCCGGCGACCCGCTGATCCCCGTCGGCGCCCCGCGCCGCCCCGACACCTTCTACGGCCTGTCCAAGTCGTTCGGGGAGGATCTCGCCCAGCTGTACTGGGACCGGCACGGCATGGAGACCGTCTCGGTGCGCATCGGCTCCTGCTTCCCCGAGCCGACCTCGGTACGGATGCTCTCGGTCTGGATGAGCCCCGCGGACGGCGCCCGGCTCTTCCACGCCGCGCTCACCGCCGAGGACGTGCGGCACACCGTCGTGCACGGCTCCTCCGACAACACCCGGCTGTGGTGGGATCTGACGACGGCCCGCTCACTGGGATACGAGCCGCAGGACGACTCCGAGCCGCACGCGGCCCGGCTCATCGCCGAGCAGGGCGAACTGGACCCCGACAACCCCGACCACGCCCACCTCGGCGGTCACTTCTGCACCAACCCGCCGATCTGGCCGCGCTGACCACGGCCCGGGGCCACCGAAAACCGCGCGACAGCGCACCGTACGGCGGGCAGGATGCGGAGCCATGCCGAGACCTTCCGGATTCCTGTACGAGCAGCACGGCGACGCGAGCGTCACCATCACCCACCACGGCCGCCCCGCGGGCACCCTGCGCGGCGGCCGGGCGGAGAAGTTCCTGGCCGAGGCGGAGTCGGGGGACGCACAGCTGGTGATGGCCCGCTGGACGGGGGCGTACAAGCACGGCAACGAGCGCACCGCCCGCAACCACCCGCGCAACCGCTGACGGGCCCGGCGAAGCCGGCCGGCAGCGCCGGAAAAGGTAAGGGAACGGCAAAGCGAGGTCGTTCGTTACCCCGAGCATGACCGCTATGACCCCCGGCTCGAACATCCCTCTCTCCGCCGCCCGCGTGGCAGTGGACGTCTCCGCACCCGTGCGGCTCGACGTTTCGGGCCTGCTGCTCACCGCAGACGGCAAGGTGCGCTCCGACGACGACTTCATCTTCTACAACCAGCCCAACGGCCCCGGTGTGACCTACCGCTCCGGCGGCGGCACCGCACCGGACGCGATCGTGGTGGACACCACCGCGGTCCCGCCGGGCATCGAGAAGATCGTCGTCACCGCGAGCCCGGACGCGGCGGGCCAGACCTTCCAGGGCATCGAGCCCACCGCGACCGTGCGCAACGCCGACGACGGCAGCGCGCTCGCCACGTTCACCCCGCCCCGGCTGGGCGCCGAGACGGCGCTCGTGGTCATCGAGGTCTATCTCCGCAACGGCGCCTGGAAGGCCCGCGCGGTCGGCCAGGGCTATGCCAACGGGCTGGCCGGCATCGCCACGGACTTCGGCGTCTCGGTCGAGGAGGAGCCCGCCGCCGCCCCGGCGCCCGCGCCGGTGGCGCCCCCGATGCCCGCCGCCGCCCCGGTCGACCCCCGCATCGCCGCGCCCCCGGCCCCCGCCGCACCGCCGGCCCCGCCCGCCCCCGCGCCCACGTCGGCGTCCGGCAAGATCAATCTCGACAAGGGGCGGGTCAGCCTCCAGAAGAACCAGACGGTCTCCCTGGTCAAGGGCGGCCGGCCGCTGCTCTCCCAGGTCAAGATGGGCCTCGGCTGGGAGCCGGCGTTCCGGGGCAAGGACATCGACCTCGATGCCTCCGTGATCGCCTACGGCCCCAACCGCAACCACCTGGACAGCTGTTACTTCGGCAAGCTCTCCATCCTGAACGGCGCGATCAAGCACTCCGGCGACAACCTCACGGGCGAGGGCGCGGGTGACGACGAGGTGATCGTCGTGGACCTGGGCCGGATCCCGGCGGAGGCGACCGGTCTGGTCTTCACGGTCAACTCGTTCACCGGCCAGAAGTTCACCGAGGTCGCCAAGGCCTACTGCCGGCTGATCGACGCGGCCACCGGCGAGGAGCTGGTCCGCTTCGACCTGACCGGCGCCGAGCCGCAGACCGGCGTGATGATGGCCAAGCTGATCAAGCAGTTCTCCGGCGAGTGGGAGATGACGGCGATGGGCGACTTCGTGAAGTCGCGCACCGTCCGCGGCATGGTGAAGCCCGCCGCCCAGGCGCTGTAGCGCGGCAGCGGGCTCCGGATACGGATTCAGGGGCACCTGTCGGGTGCAGGTGCCCCTGAATCCGGAGAGCGTGACGGGGACGCGGGCGCTGCGCGCGTGCTCGCCGCCTCTCTCAGAGCTTGGTCAGCTTGGAGTACGGGCTCAGGATCCTCCCCTGTCGCCCCGAGAAGTCGATGAGCACCGCGTCGTTGTCGCCCTCGACGGCGAGGACGCGGCCGAGTCCGAACTGATCGTGCGACACCCTGTCGCCCACATCGAACAATTCGACCGGTGGGGCCGCCTGGGCCGGGCGGTTGAAGGGACTGGAAGGCAGGTGGCGCCGGGATCCGGCTGACTGTTTCATTACCTTGAGTATGCGCCCTGGGAACGCCCGACGCCATGCCCGTTCACCTCAGGGGGCGCACTGATACCGGATTCGTGATCAGCGGATCCAGGGCCAGTCCGCGTCACGGCCCGCTTCCAGCAACGGCACCAGGCGGAACGCCGCGTCCGAAAGCCCCCCGAAGGTGTGGCGCATCCCGCCCCCCGAGGGGGCGTGTCCCACCCGGTACCCGGCCAGGTTCCAGGTGTAGACGGGCACGGTGGCGGGCACCGCCGCGACGGCGTCCGCGGCGTACGAGAACGACGCCTGCTCGTCGGTGACGATCAGCACCCGGTCGTGGCCCCGGTAGTGCCGGCGCACCGCCTCCTCGGTGTTGGTGCCGCCGAGGTTGCCGAAGCGCTCCAGCACCTTCAGCACGGACTCGCTGCGGCGAAATGCCACCGGTGAGCTGTTCGTACCGAACTGCACCAGATCCGCGTCGGCCGCCCGGAGGGCCAGCGCCGAGCCGAAGATCGCGGCCGCGTCGGCCCGGTTGAGCTGCGAGCGGTCCGAGAGCGGCGACCACATCGAGCCCGAGCGGTCGACCAGAACCAGCGTCCGCCCCGGCAGGGCGGGCACATTGTCCAGCGAGTGGCCGAGCGCCCTCTCCAGCGGGTGGGCCCAGCGCAGCGAGGGCGCGTGCTGATAGGCGGCGAGGTAGCGGAACGGAAACTGCTGGGACGCGGCGACCGCGGCCGGGTCGCAGATCCGCTCCGCCACCCGCGCGGCGACCTCGTCCGAGACGCCCGCCTCGTCGAAGTTGCGCAGGTTGCGGATGAGGGCCATCGCGCCCATCGACGGAACCACCGCTTCCCAGGCGGTGGCGTCCATCGGCCCCTGGAGCCAGCCGGCCAGGGCCTCCCAGGTCATGCCCGCGGCGGCCAGCCGGTCCGCCCCGTCGGCGCTCTCGACCACGGCCCGCCGCTCCCCTGCGGGCAGCTCCATCAGCGCGCGGTGTGCGTTCAGGACCCGGTCCGAGACCGGCACCACGGCCGCCTCGGGGTGGTGGCGGCGGTCGAGGGCGTACCGGAACAGCTCACCCTGCCACGGCTTCTGCGGGTCGGGCGCGGCGTGCACCAGGTTCAGGATGTCGCCGAAACGGTAGCCCTTGGACGCGGTGTCGTACTTCAGCAGCGACCTGCCGTTGTAGAGCCGGCGCACGGCATCGGCGATGCCGCGCTTGACCGGCTTGGGCACGGCCCGGCCGTAGCGCGAGGTCCAGTACCCGAGGAGTTCCCCGGGCTCGTCGGCGCGCAGCAGAACGGAGTCGACCACCTGGCGGTTGGACGGTCCGTCCTCGGCGCCCGCGTCCAGCCGAGCCTTCACGTACTCGGCGGCGCCGACGATCGAGGCGGTACGCATCCGGCCGTCGCGGCGCAGCCAGTGGAGCAGGCCTGCGGTCCACTCGGGGTCGGTGACGGCGAGCGCCCGCACCAGTTCGGCGAAGCGCTCGTCGCGCTGCTCGCCGTCCTCGTAATAGGTCTGCTGCGAGACGAAGTTGGCGACCGCGAGCAGGAAGAGCTCGGAGCGCTCGTCGCGCAGGAATCCCCGGCCGCCCTGATGGGTCGGCACGGTGTGCCCGGTCGTCCTCACGGGCGAGGTGGCACGGGGCCTGGTGGTGCGGGTGTTGAAGCGTGCCATGTGAATTCCCCCGAATTCAGTGGGAGAAGGCACGGCGGAAAAGGGTGCCCGAGATCAGGAGTCGGCGACGGGCTCACTGATGCTCTACCCGGTTGAGCTACCGGCCGTGGCCGGACGGGATTCGAACCCGCAACCCTCAGTCCAATGGAAGTAGCCGTCGCCTGCGCACCGGGCACCCCCGGCATCCGTGCCTCCCGAGATCAGAGTCGGCGGCGGCGGTTTCATGAGAGGAAGTAGCCGCAGCCTGCGCACCGGGAGGTGCGTCGCAGTCATGCTGATGAAGTTGTGGCGCCCAGAGTTCGGGGTCGGCTGAACCGACGAAGGTGCTCTGCCGACTGAGCTACACCGGAACGGGATCCGGTGACGGGACTCGAACCCGCGACATCCCCATTAAGAGTGGAAGTAGGTCCTGCCTGCGCACCTGGGCACGGACAGGACTCTAGAGGGATGCCCGACCGGCGCGCGAGGCAATTACGCGCGCCGGTCGAAAGGCCGTCAGTGACGGTTCGGCTGGCGCTTCCACGGGCCGGTGATCGCGAGCATGATGCCCGGCGTCTGGATGTTGGCGTACAGCGTCCTGCCGTCGGGCGAGAACGTGACCCCGGTGAACTCGCTGTACTCCGGGTCCTCCTCGCTGCCGATGTTCAGCTCGTTGCGCGCGATGGGGTAGGTGCGGCCGCTCTCGGTCGCGCCGAAGAGGTGCTGGATGCCCTCTCCGTCCTCGGAGATGACCAGGCCGCCGTACGGGGAGACGGTGATGTTGTCCGGGCCGTCGAAGGCGCCGTCCTTCGACGGGTCGGCGTTCACGCCGAGGAGCACCTTGAGGGTCAGCGTGCGGCGCTTGGGGTCGTAGAACCAGACCTGGCCGTCGTGCTGGACGGGGCTCTCGGAGCGGGCGAACGAGGAGACGATGTAGGCGCCGCCGTCGCCCCACCACATGCCTTCGAGCTTGCGGGCACGGGTGACCTCACCCTCGGCGAACTGCTTGCGCACCGAGACGGACTTGGCGTCGCGGTCGGGGACGTCGACCCAGTCCACGCCGTACACCGTGCCGATCTTCGTGGCGCGGGAGAGGTCGTCGACGAACTTGCCGCTGTTGTCGAAGCACTTGGTGGCCTGGAGGACACCGGCGTCGTCGGCGAGCGTGCGCAGCTTGCCGCGGCCGTGCCGGAAGCCGTGCGGCGGAACCCAGCGGTAGAGGAGTCCGTTGGGGCCCGAGGCGTCCTCGGTCAGGTAGGCGTGGCCCTGCTTGGGGTCGATGACGACGGCCTCGTGGGCGTACCGGCCGAACGCCTTGATCGGGCGCGGGGCACGGTTGGCGCGCTTGTCGTACGGGTCGACCTCGAAGACGTAGCCGTGGTCCTTGAGCAGGCCGTTCTTGCCGGCCTTGTCCTCGGTCTCCTCGCAGGTGAGCCAGGTGCCCCACGGGGTGGCGCCACCGGCGCAGTTGGTGGATGTGCCGGCGATGCCGACCCACTCGGCGGTACGGCCGTCGCGGCGGGTCTCCACCACGGTGCAGCCGCCGGCCGCGACCGGGTCGTAGACGAGGCCGTCGGTGAGCGGCACCGGGTGCTCCCAGTCCTTCCGGACGCCGCTGAGCTCGTGGTTGTTGACGAGCAGGGTGACGCCGCGCGGGCCCTCGAAGGTGGCCGTGCCGTCGTGGTTGGAGGGGGTGAACTCGCCGCTCTCCAGCTTGGTGACCCCGCAGTGGGTGATGACCCGGTACGAGAATCCGGCGGGGAGCGCGAGCAGACCCTCGGGGTCGGCTATCAGCGGCCCGTAGCCGGGCTCACGGCCGTGACCGTGACCGTGGTCGTGGTCATGACCGTGGCCGTCGTGGTCGTGGCCGTGCTTCGAGTCCCCGGCGGCCAGGGCGCCCGGCGCGGTGGCCAGTGCCGCGACGGTACCGGTCAGCGCGATGCCGGCACCGGTGAGGGCGGACTGTTTGGTGAATTCCCTGCGCGTGAAGGGCATCACGTACTCCTGGGGCAGCTGGGCGGGTTGTTGGCGCGCCCACATTCGCGCCTCCGCGCCAACACCAGTTGAACTGCGGGCGACGTCGGGGGGCATCCTTCCTGTGCAGTTGGCCGGAAGGAATGTCCCGAAGTCGCCGTTCACCGCGGACCGGCCCGCCCTCGCCGCCCGCCCCGTACCCGGCCGGGCGGTCAGGCTCCCTGGCGCGAACGGGCCTTGAACGCCGCCTTGCGGGCCTCCTTGGCCTTCTTCTTGTCGCTGTGCAGCCGCCCCATCGCTTCGAGGACGTCGGCGGTCGCCGGGTGCGCCACCCGCCAGGCCTCGTCGAAGAAGCCGCTGTGCTGGCCGGCCAGGCCCTCGACCAGGCCCTGGAGTTCGTCCAGATCGCCGTCGGTCTCCAGCTGGGCCGCGATCGTGTCGATGGCCAGCCAGAAGATCATCGACTCCGGCGGCGCGGGGACATCGGCGGCGCCCAGCTCCGCGAGCCAGACCCGGGCGAGGCCGCCCAGCTCGGGGTCGTCCAGCACCGCGCGCACCGCGGGCTCCGCCTCCGCGCCGACCAGGGCGAGCGCCTGCTGGCAGTGGAGCCTGCGCAGTGGTGCCTGCCGGTCCGTGCCCCGGGACGCGGCCAGGAGTTCGGCCGCCGCGCCGTCCGCACCGCCGCGCCGGGCGAGCCACAGCTCGACCTCGCTGCGGGCCGCCGCCTCGGGGTAGTACGCGATCCCGCCGAGCAGCGCGTCGGCACCCTTGTCCGCGAAGTCGCCGATCGCCGGGGCGTCCACCCCGGCCTCCAGCATCCGGCTCCGCAGTCCGTAGAGGCCGAGGGGGGTCAGCTTCACCATGCCGTACCGGGTGACGTCCTCGTCGTCGGCGGGCGGGGTGGCGTCCTCGCCCTCCTCGGCCAGCAACGCCTCGTCCACCGGGCGGTATTCGACGATCCCGATGGGTTCGAGGACCCGGAACTGGTCGTCCAGCCGCATCATCGCCTCGGACACCTGCTCAAGGATGTCGTCGGTGGGTTCGCCCATGTCGTCGGGGACGATCACCGACGCGGCGAGGGCGGGCAGCGGCACGGGGACCGGGTCCGTGCCGCCGCGGCCGTCGCCGACGGTGAGCAGGTACAGGTTGCCGAGTACCCCGTCGAGGAATTCCGCCTCGACCTCCGGATCCCAGTCCAGGGACTCGAAGTCGATCGAGCCGTCCTCGCCGACGAGATCGGCGAGGTCGTCGAAGACGGGCGCGGTGGCGTCGGCATGGACGGCCTCCAGGCCGTCGAGCCAGATCGACAGGACGTCCTTCGGTGAACCGCCGGTGACCAGCTCCAGGTTCGCACCCGCGCGGGCGGTCCCCTCCGCGTCCGGTCCGGCGTCCTGCCCGGGGTCCTCGATGTCGACGAGCCCCGCGTCGACCGCGAGCCGCCAGGCCTCGCTGGCCTCCGCGGCCCCGTCCTCGTCCGCCGCCAGGCCGATGTGCTCGGCCGCCGCGGGCAGTTGGGCGTCGACGAGCTCGCCGCCGGCGCCGACCCGGGTCTCCGGGCCGGCCCAGCGGGCGAGCCGGACGGCGCGGGCGAGCAGCGGCGCGGCGAGCGCGTCCCGTGCCAGCTCGGCCTCGGTGCGCAGCCGTACGGGCGGCAGGGTGGGGGGCTCTGCGGACATCAGGTGGTTCTCCTCGGGGGCGTACCGGGCGTACGGGGCGGACGTACCGGACGTGCGTACCGGGTGTACCGGACGTACGGGCCGGGAATGCTGGGCGTACGGTTCGGGCGGCCCAAGCGTAGACGCATTTCGCCCCATGCCGCCCGGTTCATGAAACGGACAGCGGCAGTCCACCCGGCAGACCTTGACAACCCCCTTGCGCACACAAGAGATTGACGCGCGTAGATCTCCGTTCCGACCCTCGATACCCCCGGAGCCCGTGATGCCTGCCGCATCGTCCAGAACCACCGCCGTCTCCGCCGTAGTCACCGCCGCGCTCGCCGCCGGTCTGCTCACCGGCGCCGCGACCACCACCGCTTCCGCCTCCACCACCGCCCTGCCCGTGGACGGCCAGGTCCGGATCCACGACATCCAGGGCTCCACCCGGATATCCCCGCTCGTCGGCAAGCAGGTCGGCGACGTGGCGGGCATCGTCACGGGTGTGCGGACGTACGGCTCGAAGGGCTTCTGGTTCCAGGACCCGAACGCCGACGCCGACCCCGCCACCAGCGAGGGCATCTTCGTCTACACCGGCTCCGCGCCCACCGTCGCGGTCGGTGACGCGGTCACCGTCTCCGGCACGGTCACCGAGTACGTCCCGGGCGGCCTCGACTCCGGCAACCAGTCGCTGACCCAGATCAGCAAGCCCACCGTCACCGTGGTCTCCTCCGGCAACGCCCTGCCCGCGCCGGTGCGGGTCTCGGAGCGCTCGGTGCCCTCCAGGTACACCCCTGAGGGTGACCCCGCCGCGGGCGGCTCCATCAACGCGCTGCCCCTCGCGCCGTCCCGCTACGCCCTCGACTACTACGAGTCCGTCGAAGGGATGAACATCAGCGTCGGCACCTCGCGGGTGGTCGGCGCCACCGACGCGCACGCCGAGCTGTGGGTGACGGTGAAGCCGCGCGAGAACGACGCCCGCCGCGGCGGCACCGTCTACGGCTCGTACCGCTCCCAGAACACCGGACGGCTCCAGATCCAGTCCCTGGTGCCGCTCGCCCAGCAGCCGTTCCCGAAGGCGAACGTGGGCGATGTGCTCTCCGGCACGACCGAGGGCCCGCTCGACTTCAACCAGTACGGCGGCTACACGCTGACCGCCCGCACCATGGGCACGGTCACCGACAAGGGCCTGCGGCGGGAGACCACCCGCAAGCAGCGCGGCGGCGAGCTGGCCGTGGCGACGTACAACGTCGAGAACCTCGACCCGAGCGACCCGCAGGAGAAGTTCGACGCGCTCGCCGCGGCGGTCGTCGACAACCTCGCCTCGCCCGACATCGTGGCGCTGGAGGAGATCCAGGACAACAACGGCGCGAAGAGCGACGGCACGGTCGCCGCCGATGTGACGGTGAAGAAGTTCACCGACGCGATCGTGGCGGCGGGCGGCCCGGCGTACGACTGGCGCTCCATCGACCCGGAGGACAAGAAGGACGGCGGCGAGCCCGGCGGCAACATCCGTCAGGTCTTCCTCTTCAACCCGGAGCGGGTCTCGTTCACCGACCGGGCCGGCGGCGACGCGACGACGGCGACCGATGTCGCCCGGGAGCGGGGCCGCGCCGCCCTCACCCTCTCGCCCGGCCGGATCGACCCGACGAACCCGGCGTGGGAGAACAGCCGCAAGCCGCTCGCCGGGGAGTTCAGCTTCCGCGGCCGTACGGTCTTCGTCGTCGCCAACCACTTCGCGTCCAAGGGCGGCGACGAGTCCATCTTCTCGGAGCACCAGCCGCCGTCGCGCTCCTCCGAGGTCCAGCGGCACGCGCAGGCCCAGACGGTCAACACCTTCGTCAAGAAGCTGCTGAGCGTCCAGAAGAACGCGGACGTGCTGGTCGTCGGTGACATCAACGACTTCGAGTTCTCCGGCACGGCCGAGGCCCTGACCGCCGGGCGGGTGCTCTACCCGGCGATCAAGTCCCTGCCGCGCTCGGAGCGTTACAGCTACGTCTACCAGGGCAACAGCCAGGTTCTCGACCAGATCCTGACCAGCCCGTCGATCGACGGCTTCCACTACGACAGCGTGCACATCAACGCCGAGTTCGCCGATCAGAACAGCGACCACGACCCGCAGGTCCTGCGCTTCCGCCCGTAGCGGTACCCCGCACCCTCAGCGGTGCTGCGCGCCCGCGCTCGGCCGGATGCTGAGCGCGGGCGTGTACCGGTGCACTCCGCCGCCGGTCACCCCCGGGTAGGACCGCACCCGTTCCCACTGCGGTGTGGCCGACCCGATCCCGGCACCGGGCGCGGCCAGTGCGGCGACATGGGCCCCGGCACTCTCCCATTCGGCGTAGTTGAGCACGCGCGTCCCGTCGGTGCTCACGTGGAAGTGCGCGGAGATCCCGCCGGGAGGAAGCGCCGGGTCGGTGCCCAGCGCCTCGAACACGGTGTCCACCCAGTCCCGTTGCCGCGCCTTGTCCGCACCGTCGAACTCGACGTCGACGATCACGACGCAGCCGGGTTCCCGTCCGTCGCCCTCCGGCTGGAACGCGGAACGGTAGAGCTCCATGGTGTGCAGCCCGAGCCGCCGGATGCCCGGCACGGCGGCGTCGATGTCCGCGTTGCGCTCGTCCCTGCCGTTCCGGAAGAAGTCCTGGTACGCCTGCTCACCACTCCACTGGCTGTAGTGGAACAGGGTCTTCCCGTCCTCACCGGCATGGACGGTGTACGAAAGAAGTCCCGGATGCGGCCAGTCCCGGCTGTCCCACGCTTCTCGCACGGCCTCGACCGTCCGCCGCATGCGCTCCGGGGTGGAGACGTCCCAGGTGCTCGCCTTGACGAGTCCGACATCGTTACGGGCAAGATCGGGTCGGGATTCGAATCGCACGCTCATGACGGGTCCTCCCTGGCGGGCGCACCGGGGCGGCGCGCCATTGCCGACCACCCTGGTACGTCAAGTCCGCTTGAGGTCAACAGCACGCCCCGTCGGCACCGCCGGACCCACCGGCAGCACAACGAACGGAGTACCGCATGGCACCGCACCTCAGGACGATCGGCCGCGAGGAGCATCTGGCGTTCGTCGCGAGCCGTCCGGCCGTGAGCCATATGCAAGTTCCGTCGTGGGGCGATGTGAAGCCCGACTGGCGTGCGGAGAGCATCGGCTGGTTCGACCGGGACGGCGCCGGCCGGGAGCGGATCGTCGGGGCCGGGCTGGTGCTGTACCGGCCGATCCCCCGGGTGAAGCGCTATCTGGCCTATCTGCCGGAGGGCCCGGTCATCGACTGGCACGACGGCGGTCTCCGTGAGTGGCTGGATCCGATGCTGGCGCATCTGAAGGCCCAGGGCGCGTTCTCGGTGCGGATGGGTCCGCCGGTCGTCGCCCGGCGCTGGGACGCCGGGACGGTGAAGGACGCCATCGCCGACCCGGCCGCCGGACGGCTGCGCGACGTGGAGCCGGACTCGCGGGAGCCGGGGGCCGACGAGGTCGTGGAGCGGCTGCACGGGCTGGGCTGGCGGCGCGGCGAGGCGGAGAGCGAGGACGGTTTCAGCGCGGGGCAGCCCCGGTACGTCTTCCAGGTGCCGTTCGCCGGGCTGTCGCTGGAGGAGGTCCGGGGCAATCTGAACCAGCAGTGGCGGCGCAACATCAAGAAGGCGGAGAAGGCGGGCGTCAAGGTGGTCGAGGGTGACTACGAGGACCTCCCGGCCTTCTACGAGCTGTACCGCGAGACGGCCGAGCGCGACCGGTTCATCCCGCGTCCGCTCGGCTACTTCCAGCGGATGTGGTCCGCGCTGCGGGCCGAGGACCCCGGCCGGATGCGGCTGTACCTCGCCCAGCACGAGGGCGAGACGCTCTCCGCCGCGACGATGCTGACCGTCGGGAACCACGTCTGGTACTCCTACGGCGCCTCGACCGGCCGCAGGCGCGAGGTCCAGCCCAGCAACGCCGTCCAGTGGCAGATGATGAGCGACGCGCACGAACGGGGCGCCGCCGTCTACGACCTTCGCGGCATCACCGACACCCTGGACGAGAGCAGTCATCTGGTGGGCCTGCTGCGCTTCAAGGTCGGCACCGGCGGCCGGGCCGCCGAGTACATCGGCGAGTGGGACTACCCGATCAACAAGGTGCTCCACAAGGCCTTCGGCCTCTACATGGCGCGCCGCTGACCGCACCGCCCCCGCCGGGCCGCGGGCCGGGCGCCGGGCGGTCCGGAGCCCGTGCCAGACTCCGGAGCATGAACCTCCGCACCGCCACCCGCGCCGACCTGCCCGCCGTCCTCGCCCTCCTCGCCGACGAGGAGCGGGTCGTCGACCCGTCGTCGGTCGTGGTCGACGAGGCGTACGAGAGGGCTTTCGCGGCCATCGGGAGCGACCCGCGCAACGAGATGCTGGTGCTGGTGGACGGCGACACCGTGCTGGGCTGCGCGCAGGCCACGTACATACCGGGGCTCGGCAGGAACGGCGAGGAGCGGGCGCTGATCGAGGCGGTACGGATCAGGGCCGACCGGCGGGGCGGCGGGCTGGGGCGGGAGCTGATGAGGCAGGCGGTGGAGCGGGCCCGGCTGCGGGGGTGCGGGCTGGTGCAGCTGACCAGCAGCAAGCGGCGTACGGAAGCGCACCGGTTCTACGAGTCGCTGGGCTTCGCCCGCAGCCACGAGGGCTTCAAGCTCGCTCTCTGACCCCGCGCCGCTACGGGGTGGCCCGCCAGGCGGTCATGTTGAGCTCGTCGAGCAGCCGTACGTCGTTGCCCTTGAGCGGGAAGGTGCGCCCCTCCAGGCCGGGCGCGGGCGCGATCTCCAGGGCGTCGCCCTCGATGAGGTCACCGCCGGTCGGGGTGGAGACCCAGGCCAGGAGCGAGCGCACGCTCTCCCCCGGCTTCAGCACGACCTCCTTCGGCCCGGGGTCGCTGCCCATGTAGGAGGAGCCCGGGTTCACCGGGACGGGCAGCGGATCGCCGGCCTCGTCCAGGGCCCGGACGGACGGGTAGCCGGTGACCCGGTAGGGCTTGCTGCCGCAGTTGGTGAGGCTGAGCCCGACGGCCCGGTGGCCGAGCGCCGCCTCCACCTCGCCCATGTCGACGACGACGCCGGAGGACGGGCATCCGGCCGGGACGGTCGGTGTGGGGGCGGGCCCCTGCGCGGCCGGCGGCCGTTCGGGGAGCGGGACGGAGGCGCTGGGGAACGGCGTCGGCAGCTTGTCGGCGTGCACCCGGTACGGATCACTGGGCGTCGGCTCCGGCTCGCCCTCGCCCGCCGGCACGAGGAACCCGGCGCATCCGGAGAGCGTCAGGCCCAGCACCCCGGCCAGCAGTCCGGCCGCCAGTGGCCCCCGTCTCCCGGTCCCCGCCCCCGCCAGTCCTCGTATGCTCACGCACCCACCCCGATCTCGGCCTGCCGCATAGGCGTTCGATCATGCCAGACCCCGTGGGCCGGCCTCCCCGACTGTTCAGTGCTTCTTGCCGCTCACCTCAAGCAGATCTAAGTGGACCTTCACGGTCCGGTCGGCCGACACTTCGGGGATGACCGCACCGGTGACACCCTTCGGCCGCACGCTCTGCGCCATGATCACGCCGTTCACCGACGCCGGTGAGCTGGACCCGGACGCCGCCGGGAAGCATGCCGCCGCCCTGGTCGCCGACGGCTGCGACGGTCTGGTGCTCAGCGGCACCACCGGCGAGTCCCCGACCACCACCGACGCCGAGAAGTCCGGGCTGCTGCGGGCGGTCCGGACGGCGGTCGGTGACGGTGTGCCGATCGTCGCCGGAGTCGGCAGCGCGGACACCCGGCACACGATCGACCTCGCCCGGCAGGCCGAACAGGCGGGCGCGGACGGCCTGTTGGTGGTGACGCCGTACTACAGCCGACCACCGCAGCCCGCCGTCGAGGCGCACTTCAGGCGCGTGGCCGACGCGACCGGCCTCCCGGTGATGCTGTACGACATCCCCGGCCGCACCGGCACCCGCATCGAGCCGGAGACCCTGCTGCGGCTCGCGGAGCACCCGCGCATCGTGGCCGTGAAGGACTGCGCGTACGACCTGCTGGGCTCCACGAAGGTGATCGGCGCGACCTCGCTGGCGTACTACTCGGGCTGCGAGGAGCTGAATCTGCCGTTGTACGCGGTGGGCGCTGCGGGCTATGTCAGCACGGTCGCCAATGTGGCGCCCCGTGCGCTGCGGGCGGTCCTGGACGCGTTCGACGCCGGGGACACCGCGGAGGCCGCCCGGCTCAACCGGCTCCTCGTCCCGCTGGCGGAGCTGATGATGGCGTCCGGGCTGCCCGGCACCGTCACGGCGAAGGCCCTGCTCGGCGCGGGCCCGGTCCGCGAACCGCTGCAGCCCGCCGGACGCGGGGCGACCGACGGGCTGCGGCGGGCGTACGAGGAACTCCTCGCCGCCACCGACCAGGGGCCTCTCGTTCGGATCCTGCCGGGGTCGCGTGCCCCGGTGCCTGATCCGGCCCGATCCGAACGAAAGACCCTAGTTGTGGCTGTGCAGGACGTCGTTGAGGCCGTCCCAGACCGCGTTGTTCGGGCGGGCCTCGACGGCGCCGGAGACCGAGTTGCGGCGGAAGAGGATGTTCGAGGCGCCGGAGAGCTCGCGGGCCTTGACGATCTGGCCGTCGGGCAGTGTGATCCGGGTGCCGGCCGTGACGTAGAGCCCGGCCTCGACGACGCACTCGTCGCCGAGCGCGATCCCGACGCCGGCCTCGGCGCCGATCAGGCAGCGCTCGCCGATCTCGATGCGCTCCTTGCCGCCGCCGGAAAGGGTGCCCATGGTGGAGGCGCCGCCGCCGATGTCGGAGCCGTCGCCGACGACGACGCCCGCGGAGATACGGCCCTCGACCATCGACGTGCCCAGGGTGCCCGCGTTGAAGTTGACGAAGCCCTCGTGCATGACGGTCGTACCGGCGGCGAGGTGCGCGCCGAGCCTGACCCGGTCGGCGTCGGCGATCCGGACGCCCTTCGGCGCGACGTAGTCCGTCATCCGGGGGAACTTGTCGACCGAGGTGACCTGGAGGTGCAGGCCCTCGGCGCGGGCGTTCAGCCGCACCTTCTCCACGTCGTCGACGGCGACCGGGCCGAGCGAGGTCCAGGCGACGTTGGTGAGGAGGCCGAAGAGCCCGTCCAGGTTCTGGCCGTGCGGCCGGACGAGGCGGTGCGAGAGGAGGTGCAGGCGCAGGTACGCGTCGTGCGCGTCCAGCGGCTTGTCGTCGAGCGAGGCGATGACCGTACGTACGGCGACGGTCTCGACACCGCGGCGGGCGTCCACACCGATGGCCTTGGCGGCACCCGCGCCGAGGAGGTTGACGGCCTGGTCGGGGGTGAGCCGTTCGGTTCCGGCCGGGCCCGGCTCGGCGGTGAGCTCGGGGGCGGGGAACCAGGTGTCGAGAACGGAACCGTCGCCGGCGATGGTGGCGAGGCCGGCGGCGACGGCGCCGGTGGTGCGAGCAGGAGTCGTGTCGGTCATGACACGAAACCTAACCGGCGAGGCACCACCGGGGCCAACCGGTCTCGCCGGATGGTCGCGGCCGGCCCCGGGAGCCCGGACCCGCCAGGTCAGCCGGGCTGCGCCTGCCGCCCGGGCACCGGTACGGCGGCCTCGCGCACCGGCCCCGGCGCCGCCCCGGGCCCCCGCAGCCGCCGCGCCGCGAGCACCGCCGCTCCCGCGACGCAGGCCAGCACCGCGCAGACGGGCCAGAGCAGTCCGGGCGCGTGGGCGTAGAGCGCACCGCCGAGCGGCGGCGCCAGCACCTGGCCGCTGATGGAGGCGCCCGCGTACAGGCTCTGGAAGCGGCCCTGCGCACGGTCGGGGGCCTGGTCGGCGACGTAGGCCGTCGCGGTGGTCTTGTAGAGGATCTCGCCCGCGGTCAGTGACGCCATCATCGTGACGGCGAACAGCGCCCCGGCGCCGGGGATCAGCACCGCGTAGCCCAGCCCCACCAGCAGCAGTCCGGTGCCGACGATGCTCAGCGGCGCCCGGCGGCGCAGTACGTGTGCGGCGGGGATTTCCAGCAGCAGGATGAGCCCGCCGTTGACGGCCAGCAGCCAGCCGTAGAACCGGGTGCCGTGGCCGTGCTCGGCGAGGAAGACGGGCAGGGTGGAGTACTGCTGCCGGTAGACGAGGTCGACGCAGAGGATCGCGGCGAGCAGGACCAGCACGGCGGGCCTGGCCCGCAGCTCCCGCCGGAGCCCGGGTGCGCCGGGGTCGCGGCGGGCCGGCCGGGTGTGCGCGGTGCCGTGTGCCGGGAGCACCGCCGCCGCGTACCCGGCGAAGAGCAGGGTTCCCAGGCCGTCGGCGACGAACAGCCAGTCGTACGAGAAGTGCGCGGCGATCAGCCCGCCGAGCGGCGGGCCCACGGCGAACCCGGCGTTGCCCGCGGCCCGCACCAGGGCGAAGCTCTGGCGCCGGCCGCCCTCGGGGACGGAAACCGCGACGAGCGCGGCGTTGGCGGCGCGCACGACGCCCGCCGCGTACTGCGCGAGCGGCAGCACCCCGTACATCGCGGCGACCGGAAGGACCGGGAGGGCCGCGAGCGCCGCCCCGCCGACCAGCGCGCCGGTCAGCAGCATCCGGCGGTGGCCGTAGTGGTCGCCGAACCAGCCGCCGGTGAAGTTCCCCGCGACCAGGCCGATGCCGCCGATGCCCGCGAGGACTCCGGCCTGCGGGACGCCCAGCCCCCGCGGGCCGGTCAGATAGACGAAGAGGTAGATGAAGGTGAAGCTGACGACCGCGTTGAGAAACGAGCCGAAGGCCAGCAGCCGCACCGTGCGCGGCACGTCCCGCACGAACCCAGAAAAGCTCATCCCCAGCACCCTCCCCAGTGAGTTTTCTTTGGGAACGGACTATGGCATCGTGGTTTCCTGCTGGTCAATCCGGTAAGCGGCGGATACTCGGGACGAACGGAGGAGTCCATGCCCCAGCGCACCAGCCTGGCCGACGCCGACTGCGCGATCGCCCAGGCGCTCGACGTCGTGGGCGACTGGTGGACCCTGCTGATCGTGCGGGACACGGCACGCGGGGTGCACCGATTCGACGCGCTCCAGCAGGAGCTGGGCGTGTCCCGCAAGGTGCTGACCGAGCGGCTGCGGCTGCTGGTCGACGCGGGGGTGCTCTCCCGGGAGCCCTACCAGGACCGGCCGCCCCGGTACGAGTACCGGCTCACCACGCGCGGACGCGCACTGCTGCCCGTGCTGATCGCGCTCCAGGACTGGGGCGACACCTGGGTACTGGGGGAAGGGGAGACGATGGCGACGGCCGCGGAGGCCTCGAAGGAGGCGGCCCGGGTGCACGCGCTGGTGGGCACCCGCCTGCCCGAGCTGCGGCTGCTGGATCACGACGGCGCGCCGCGCGACCCGGTCGCCGGCACCCCCTGCACCGTCCTGTACTTCTTCCCCGGCGCCTACGCCCGCCGGGACGCCTACCCGCCGGACTGGGCCGAGATCCCGGGCGCGAGCGGCTGCACGCTCGAATCCTGCACCTACCGGGACCAGTCGGCCGAGTTCACCGCGGCGGGCGCGACCGTGCACGGGGTCTCCACCCAGCGCCCGGACGAGCAGCGGGCCTTCGCGGACGCGGAGCGGCTGCGCTTCCCGCTGCTGTCCGACGCGGAGCTGGAGCTGACGGCGGCGCTGCGCCTGCCCACCTTCCGCGCGGGCGGGACCAGTCGGCTGAAGCGGCTGACACTGGTGGTGGACCGCGACCGGACGGTCCGCGAGGCGTTGTATCCGATCACCGACATCGAGGCGAGCGTCCGGGCCGCTCTTGCGGCGGTACGGAGTGGGGGCCCGTCCGGCGATTGAGGGGCGCGCGGGGCAGAGCCCTCACCCGACGTCCGCGGGCGGAGCCGTCACCCGACGTCCGCGGGCGGAGCCCTCACCCGGTGCCCACGGACAGAGCCGTCACCCGGCGATCCGCCGCAGCATCTCCCGCGCGTCCGCCTCGTCGTACTCGCCGCCGGTGAGCAGCACCTGGAGACAGATCCCGTCCATCATCGCGATCAGCGCCCGCGCGGTGGCCGGATCGGTGCGCCGGGACAGCAGTTCGGCGGTGCTGTCGGTCCACTCGGCGGCGACGGGCCGCAACGCGGGCCTGCGGAGCGCGGCGAGATACAGCTCGTACTCCAGCTCGGCCCGTCCGCGCCCGCCGGCGAAGTGCTCCCCCAGCAGCCGGGCCAGCTCCCCGGCGAGATCGGCCGCCGGGTCGGCCAGCGCCCCGCTCTCGCGCATGACCCCGGCGAAGTTCTCGTTGGACCGGCGCAGCGCCGCGATCAGCAGCTCGTCCAGCGAGGCGAAGTGATACGTCGTCGAGCCGAGCGGCACATCGGCCTCGGCCGCGACGGAGCGGTGGCTCAGCCCCGCGATGCCCTTGGTGCCGACCACCCTGATCGCGGCGTCGATGATGCGGTCGCGCCGCTCGGGGTCGTAGCGGCGCTTCATCAGTGGGCCCCGCCCAGATTCAGCACCACCACTCCGGCGATGACCAGCGCTATGCCCGCCAGCTTGACCGGGCTGCCGGACTCGCCCATGAAGAGGATGCCGATGGCGGCGACCGCGGCCGTGCCGATCCCGGCCCAGATCGCGTAGGCGGTGCCCACCGACAGCGTCTTCAGCGTCTGGGCGAGCAGCCCGAAGGCCACGAGGTATCCCGCGACGGTGATCAGCGAGGGCCAGAGCCGGGTGAAGCCCTCGCTGTACTTCATGGCCGTCGTGCCGGCCACCTCCGCCGCGATCGCCGCGGCCAGCAGTCCGTATCCCATGTGTACGAGTGTACGCATCGCCGCCCGTGCGACGGTACGGGCGGCGCCCGCCGACCGGGGCGCTACGGTGTCCCGACCAGCACACCGGACAACGACACATGACGGAGCAGCAGTGGCGCAGGACGCAGGGTGGGGCGGCGGAGCACCGTACGGAGGGCCCCCGGGACCGCCGGGCTGGGGCGGCTGGATGCCACCGCCGAAGCCCGGGGTGATACCGCTGGCGCCCCTGAAGCTCGGGGACATGTTCGGCGGCGCCTTCAGCACGCTGGGGCGCTACTGGAAGCAGCTGTTCGGCATCGGCGCCGCCGTGTACGGCGGGGCGGTGGTGATCATGGCCGCCACGGCCCTGATCGGGTACTCCGCGGTCAGCGGCCATCTGCACCGGGTCATCTCGCTCAGCGCCGAGGAGGACCCGGCGCCCTCCGACATGGTGCCGATGGTGGTCGCCTTCGGTGTCGTCTGGCTGGTCGCCATGATCACCTTCGCGGTCGCCACGGCGATGATGTACGCCACCGTCCCCACGATCCTGCAGGAAGCGGTGCTGGGCAGGCCGACCACCTTCTCGTTCGTCTGGCGCCGGGCCTGGGCCCGCGTGCCGGCGGTGTTCGGAACGGTGGTCCTGACCTACCTGATCGCGGTGATCCCGATGGTGCTCATGCTGGTCGGCTTCTTCGCACTGATCATCGGCGCCATCACTCTGTCGCACGGCGACGGGATCGTACTGTGGACCGCGCTCGGCTTCCTGGGCGCCCTGGCCACCGCCCCCCTCGCGATCTGGCTCTGGGTGAAGTTCTCTCTGGCCCCCTCGGCCGTGGTGTTCGAGGGGCAGTCCCCGGTGGCCGCCCTGCGCCGCTCCTCGCAGCTGGTGCGCGGCGACTGGTGGCGGATCCTCGGGATCTCCCTGCTGGCCTTCGCGCTGGCCGCCGCGGCGAGCTACATGATCCAGGTCCCGTTCTCGTTCCTCAGCATGTTCTCCGGCGTCATCGGCGGAGCGACCCTGGACGAGGACCCGAACCCGGCCGCGATCGCCTTCGCCATGAGCGGCTACCTGGTGGTCATGGCGCTCGGGCAGCTGGTCGGCCAGTTCATCTCGGCGACCTTCCCGCAGCTGGTGACCGGACTGCTCTACGTCGACCGCCGCATGCGCGTGGAGAACCTGGGCCCGGTCCTCGCCGAGGCGGCGGCCGTACCCCCGCGGAACGACCCCCGGTACGGCCCGCAGTACGGCCTCTGACGGCCGGCTCCGGCCGACGGGCCGACGGTGCGCTCGACCTCGACGGGCATGTCCGCCGGTCTTCCCGGCGGACATGCCCGTTCGCGTCGTCCGGCCCCGTCGGATCTCGGGTCCGTCCGGCCGGTCAGCCCCCGACGGTGAACCAGACGGCCCGGGACTTCTTCCATTCGGCGTTGTCGAGGTCCTTCGCCTCCGTGCCGTCCCCGTACAGATCGGCCGATCCGGAATCCGTGATCAGCTGGGCCCGGGCACCCGGCACCGTCAGGTCAGGAACGTCCACGACGGCCTCCCAGCCGCCCGGGTCGGCGGTCGGCAGATCGGCCCGCTTGACCGGCGCGTGCGAGGCGACCCCGTCCCAGGCGTAGAGGGCGTACGGGTCGGAGTTGTCGTCGGCCGCCCAGGAACCGGCCACGATCAGGTACTGGTCGGCGGCGTTCTTGCGGATGTCCCGGATGCTGAGCCCGCCGAGGTCCAGCTCGATCGGCGCGCCCATGACCGCCTTCGCCCCGCTGCCGGCCACCCGGTCGAAGTTGGTGACGGGCACGATCAGCGCCTTGCCGCCGGACTTCGGCGGGACGAGCGGGGCCCGGAATCCGAGGTACGCGGTGGTCGTCGAGCCGGGCGCGAACTCCAGGCCCTCGATGTTGAACCCGTCGATCTGCTTGGGCACTTCACCGTCGTCCGTACCCGCGGCGAAGCCCAGCCTGTCGCCGTTCGCCTCGTCCCACGCGACGAGATCGTCACGGAGCTTGCGGTACTTGCCGCCCACCGTCAGCTGGGTGGCGGCGCCCGAGCCGGTCACCGTCGTGGTGAAGACGGTGTTGCGGTCGGACTTGTACTCACCGTCCTTGTTGTTGCCGAGCGAACCGGTCCAGTAGATGGTGTTGCCGACCCGGGCCGCGCCCTCGATGTCGACCTCCTTGTCCGCGCCGAGCTTCGAGCCGACGTCCCAGCTCTTCACGGGCGCACCGGACGCGGAACGGTCGTACAGGCGCAGCGTGTTGGACTCGTCGTCGGCCACGACCACATAGCCGCCACCGACATCGACGGCGGCCGAGGCGTCCGAGGAGCCGGTGAGGTAGCGGGTGTCGGCGGCGTTCTGCACGGCGGCTGAGGCGGCGTAGTGCAGCTTCTTGGTAGCGGTCTTGCCGCCGAGCCCGGTGACCTTGATCGTGAGGTCGGTGTAGCCGCGTCCGTGCGCGGCCACGGAGAGCTGCCGGGTGGCGCCCGTGCCGGTGACGGTCACGTCCCCGGTCCCGGCTACGGACGACTTGGAGCTGGCGGACGCCGCCACGCCGAGCGCGCTCGCATCGGCCCCGCTCTGCGCGACGGTGACGGTCACCACCGGGTCACCGGTCGCGCCGACGGCACCGGAGAGGTACGAGGCCGAGAAGGCGATCGTCGGCGTTCCGTAACTCGCGGCGTGCGCGGGGGTGTTGATCCCCAGGGCGGCCAGCAGGAGAACACCGCCCGCGGCGGCGGCCGTCCTTCGGCCGGGGAGCGAAGACTGATGCAGCACGGCATGCCTCTCGTCGGCGTGGGTGTCGCGGGTAGGTTCCGCTACCCGTGCCAACGAGGGACACACATCATGAGTACGGCAGACGAAACAACGACGACGAACGGCCCCCGGCGCGGAGCCGGGGGCCGTTCGTCGTCAGCAGTGGGCTCGGACGTCTCAGACGTTGAAGCCCAGGGCGCGAAGCTGCTCGCGCCCGTCGTCCGTGATCTTGTCCGGGCCCCACGGCGGCATCCAGACCCAGTTGATCCTCAGCTCGTTGACGATGCCGTCGGTCGCGGACTTCGCCTGGTCCTCGATGACGTCGGTCAGCGGGCAGGCCGCGGACGTCAGCGTCATGTCGAGGGTGGCGATGTTGGCGTCGTCGATGTGGATGCCGTAGATCAGGCCCAGGTTCACCACGTCGATGCCCAGCTCGGGGTCGACCACGTCGTACAGCGCCTCGCGGACCTCCTCCTCGGAGGCCGGCTTGGTGGTCAGGGTCTCGTTGTCGCTCATGCCGTCTTCCCTTCGGACAGCGCTTTCGCCGTCGCGTCCTTCCACGCCATCCAGCTCAGCAGCGCGCACTTCACCCGGGCCGGGTACTTCGAGACGCCGGCGAACGCGACCGCGTCCTCCAGCACCTCCTCCATCGCGTCGTCCGGCTCCAGCTGGCCCTTCGACTGCATCAGCTCCAGGAAGGTCTCCTGGATCTTCTGCGCCTGGCCCAGTTCCTTGCCGACCAGGAGGTCGTTCAGCACGGAGGCGCTGGCCTGGCTGATGGAGCAGCCCTGACCCTCGTACGACACATCGGCGATGGTCTCGCCGTCGTACTTCACCCGGAGAGTGATCTCGTCGCCGCACGTCGGGTTGACGTGATGCACCTCTGCGTCGCCGTCCCGCAGGCCACGCCCGTGGGGGTGCTTGTAGTGGTCCAGGATCACTTCCTGGTACATGGAATCAAGCTTCACCAGTCAACCCTCAGCCGCTCGCCCATTATCCGAAAAAGTTCCGTACGTGCTCCAGACCGTCCACCAGGGCATCGACCTCGGCGGGCGTGGAGTACAGATAGAACGACGCTCGCGTGGTCGCAGGAATTCCGTACCGCAGGCAGACCGGCCGTGCGCAGTGGTGTCCGACCCGGACCGCGATGCCCTGCTCGTCGAGCACCTGGCCCACGTCGTGCGGGTGGATGTCGCCGAGCGTGAAGGAGATCGTGGCGCCGCGGTCCTCGGCCGTGGCCGGACCGATGATCCGGAGGTCCGGGACCTCCAGGAGCCGCTTCACCGCGTACTCGGTGATCGCGTGCTCGTGGCGGTAGATCTTCTCCATGCCGATCGCCGAGAGGTAGTCCACGGCCGCGCCGAGGCCGACGGCCTGGGCGATCGGGGGCGTACCGGCCTCGAACTTGTGCGGCGCGGGGGCGTACGTCGAGGAGTGCATCGACACGGTCTCGATCATCTCGCCGCCGCCGAGGAACGGCGGCAGGTCCTCCAGGAGCTCCTGCCGTCCCCAGAGCACGCCGATGCCGGTCGGGCCGACCATCTTGTGACCGGTGAAGGCCACGAAGTCGGCCTGCAGCGCCTGCACGTCGAGCACCATGTGCGGGGCGGCCTGCGAGGCGTCGATGCAGACCAGCGCGCCGACCTGCTGGGCCCGGCGGATGATCTTCTCGACCGGGTTGATCGTGCCCATGATGTTGGAGACCAGGGTGAAGGAGACGATCTTCGTCTTCTCCGTGATGATCTCGTCGATGTTGGACAGGTCGAGGCGGCCGTCGTCGGTGATGCCGAACCACTTCAGCTTCGCGCCCGTGCGCTGCGAGAGCAGCTGCCACGGCACGATGTTGGAGTGGTGCTCCATCTCCGTGGTGACGATCTCGGTGTCGTGGTCCACCCGGTAGGGCTCGTCGGCCCAGCCGAGCATGTTGGCCACGAGGTTGAGCGACTCGGAGGCGTTCTTGGTGAAGATCACCTCGTCGCGGCTGGGTGCGTTGATGAACGCGGCGACCTTGTCACGGGCGCCTTCGTACAGCGCCGTGGCCTCCTCCGCGATCGTGTACACACCGCGGTGCACATTGGCGTTGTGCCGCTCGTAGTACTCGTTGAGGGCGTCGAGCACCTGGCGCGGCTTCTGCGAGGTCGCAGCGCTGTCCAGGTAAACGATCTTCTTCCCGTCGTGGACCGTACGATCCAGCAGGGGGAAGTCCTTGCGGATCGCCTCGGTGTCGAGGAGGCCCGGCAGCTGTGTCACGCGGAAGCGCCACCCTTCACATATGCCTCGTAGCCCTCGTTCTCCAGCTTGTCGGCGAGCTCGGCGCCGCCGGACTCGGCAATGCGGCCGTTGGCGAAGACGTGCACGAAGTCGGGCTTGATGTAGCGGAGGATCCGCGTGTAGTGCGTGATCAGCAGGGTGCCGACCTCGCCGGTCTCACGGACCCGGTTGACGCCCTCGGAGACGATGCGCAGGGCGTCGACGTCCAGGCCGGAGTCGGTCTCGTCGAGGATCGCGACCTTCGGCTTGAGGAGCTCCAGCTGGAGGATCTCGTGGCGCTTCTTCTCACCGCCGGAGAAGCCCTCGTTGACGTTGCGCTCGGCGAACGCCGGGTCCATCTGGAGGCCGGCCATCGTCTCCTTGACCTCCTTCACCCAGGTGCGCAGCTTGGGCGCCTCGCCGCGGACGGCGGTGGCGGAGGTGCGGAGGAAGTTGGAGACCGAGACACCGGGGATCTCGACCGGGTACTGCATCGCGAGGAACAGACCGGCGCGGGCGCGCTCGTCGACGGTCATCTCCAGGACGTCCTCGCCGTCCAGGGTCACCGAACCGCTGGTGATCGTGTACTTGGGGTGACCCGCGAGGGAGTACGCGAGGGTGGACTTGCCGGACCCGTTGGGGCCCATGATGGCGTGGGTCTCGCCCTGCTTCACAGTCAGGTCGACGCCCTTGAGGATCTCCTTCGTGGCGTTGTCGGCCTCGACGGAGACGTGCAGGTCGCGGATTTCAAGCGTTGCCATGGGTGACTCAGGACTCCTGGGTGACGGAGACGAGCACATCGTCCCCTTCGATCTTGACGGGGTATACGGGGACGGGGCGCGTCGCGGGAAGGCCGGACGGCTTGCCGGTACGCAGGTCGAAGCTGGAGCCGTGCAGCCAGCACTCGATCGAGCAGTCCTCGACCTCTCCCTCGGACAGTGAGACGTTCGCGTGCGAGCAGATGTCGTTGATCGCGAACACCTCGCCCTCGGTACGGACGACGGACACCGGGACGCCGTCGAGCTCCACCCGCTTCGGGGTGTCGTCCTCCAGCTCACTCAGCGCACAGGCTTTGACGAAGGCCATCAGACGGAAGCCTTCAGCTCGGCCTCGATCTTTTCGAGCAGCCGCGCCTCGACGTCCGGCAGGCCGATCTGCTGGACGAGCTCGGCGAAGAAGCCGCGCACGACGAGCCGACGGGCCTCCTCGGCGTCGATGCCCCGGGACATCAGGTAGAAGAGCTGCTCGTCGTCGAAGCGGCCGGTCGCCGAGGCGTGGCCGGCACCGACGATCTCGCCGGTCTCGATCTCCAGGTTCGGCACGGAGTCGACCCGCGCGCCGTCCGTGAGGACGAGGTTGCGGTTCATCTCGTAGGTGTCGGTGCCCTCGGCCGCGGCCTGGATGAGGACGTCACCGATCCACACGGCGTGTGCGCCTTCGCCCTGGAGCGCGCCCTTGTAGGCGGCGTTGGACTTGCAGTGCGGGGTGTTGTGGTCGACCAGGAGGCGGTGCTCCTGGTGCTGGCCCTTGTCGGTGAAGTACAGACCGAAGAGCTCGGCCTCGCCGCCGGTGCCCGCGTAGTTGACGCGCGGGTGGAGGCGGACGAGGTCGCCGCCGAAGGTGACGACGATCGACTTGAACGAGGCGTCCCGGCCGACCAGCGCGTTGTGCTGGCCGACGTGGACCGCGGTCTCGTCCCAGTCCTGCACGGAGACGACGGTGAGCTTCGCGCCGTCACCGAGGATGTAGTCCACGTTGGCGGCGAGCACCGCGTCACCGGTGTGGTCGATGACGACCACGGCCTCGGCGAAGGCTCCGAGCTCGACGACCTGGTGGCCGTAGGCCACGCCGCCCTCGCCGTGCACCGCGATGCGGATCGGCTCGGTGAGCACGGCCTCCTTGGCGACCGTGACGACGGACGCCTGCTCGAAGGAGGAGTACGCCTGGGCGGCGACGCGGTCCACCGGGGTGCCGGCCCTGCCGAGCCGGGAGTCGTCACGGCCGACGGTCTCGACGGTGACGCCCTCGGGGGCCTCGATCGCGACCTTCACACCGCCGCCGGTGGCGACGGCCGTGCCGTTGTGCAGCCCGCGCAGCCGCTCCAGCGGCGTGAACCGCCACTCCTCCTCACGGCCGTGCGGGACCGGGAAGTCCGCGACGTCGAAGGACGGGGGCGCGCTCATGCGCGTGGCGACGGTCGACTCGGCGGCCACCGCGATGGATCCGGTGGTGGTGGAGCCCGCCGGGATGTTCTGAGCCTCAGCCATGGCTGTCGTAGTGCTCGCTTTCTCTGTCAGTGGTCGGGGAATCCGGTCGTCAGGCTGCGCTAGCCGACCGAACCCTCCATCTGCAGCTCGATCAGCCGGTTGAGCTCAAGCGCGTACTCCATCGGCAGTTCCTTCGCGATCGGCTCGACGAAGCCGCGCACGATCATGGCCATCGCCTCGAACTCCGTCAGACCGCGGCTCATCAGGTAGAAGAGCTGGTCCTCGGAGACCTTGGAGACGGTCGCCTCATGCCCCATCGACACGTCGTCCTCGCGGACGTCGACGTACGGGTAGGTGTCGGAGCGCGAGATCGTGTCGACCAGCAGCGCGTCGCAGAGCACGTTGGACTTCGCGCCCGGCGCACCCTCGCCGATCTCGATCAGACCGCGGTAGGAGGTACGGCCGCCGCCTCGCGCCACCGACTTGGAGACGATGTTGGAGGAGGTGTTCGGCGCCATGTGGACCATCTTGGCGCCGGCGTCCTGGTGCTGGCCCTCGCCCGCGAAGGCGATGGACAGGGTCTCGCCCTTGGCGTGCTCGCCCATCAGGTAGACGGCCGGGTACTTCATGGTGACCTTGGAGCCGATGTTGCCGTCGACCCACTCCATGGTCGCGCCCTCGTAGGCCACGGCGCGCTTGGTGACCAGGTTGTAGACGTTGTTCGACCAGTTCTGGATCGTCGTGTAGCGGCAGCGGCCGCCCTTCTTCACGATGATCTCGACGACCGCAGAGTGCAGCGAGTCGGAGGAGTAGATCGGGGCGGTGCAGCCCTCGACGTAGTGGACGTAGGCGTCCTCGTCGACGATGATCAGCGTCCGCTCGAACTGGCCCATGTTCTCCGTGTTGATACGGAAGTAGGCCTGGAGCGGGATGTCGACGTGGACACCCTTGGGCACGTAGATGAACGAGCCGCCCGACCACACGGCCGAGTTCAGCGAGGCGAACTTGTTGTCGCCGACCGGGATGACGGTGCCGAAGTACTCCTTGAAGAGCTCCGGGTGCTCCTTCAGCGCGGTGTCGGTGTCGAGGAAGATGACGCCCTGCTCCTCCAGGTCCTCACGGATCTGGTGGTAGACGACCTCGGACTCGTACTGCGCGGCGACACCGGCGACCAGGCGCTGCTTCTCCGCCTCCGGGATGCCGAGCTTGTCGTAGGTGTTCTTGATGTCCTCGGGCAGGTCCTCCCAGGACTCTGCCTGCTTCTCGGTGGACCGCACGAAGTACTTGATGTTGTCGAAGTCGATGCCCGACAGGTCGGAGCCCCAGTTCGGCATGGGCTTCTTGTCGAAGAGCCGCAGGCCCTTGAGGCGCAGCTTCAGCATCCACTCGGGCTCGTTCTTCTTCGCCGAGATGTCGCGGACGACCTCCTCGGAGAGCCCGCGCTTGGCGGCGGAACCCGCCGCGTCGGAGTCGGCCCAGCCGAATTCGTACGTGCCCAGACCCTCGAGCTCAGGGTGGGCAGTCTCCGTGGGGAGCGTCATGCGGGGTTCCTCCCGGCCGTGCTTGCAGATGCTGAATTGGTGGTCTGTGGTGCTGAGTGGCCGCTGCGCGGAATGTACGTCGTGCACACACCGTCGCCGTGGGCGATGGTGGCCAGACGCTGCACATGCGTCCCGAGGAGGCTGGAGAAGAACTCCGTCTCCGCCTCGCACAGCTGCGGGTACTGCTCGGCGACATGGGCGACCGGGCAGTGGTGCTGGCACAGCTGCTCGCCCTGCTGCGGACCGGGCGCGCTACGCGCCGTAGCAGCGTACCCGTCGGCGGACAAGGCCTTGGCCAGCGCCTCGGTGCGCGCCTCGGGGTCCGCGGCCTCGACCGCCGTGCGGTACGCCTCGGACTGGGCCTCGATCCTGGCGCGGGCGAAAGCGGCGACCGCTTCCTCGCCCGCGGTCTCGGCGATCCAGCCCAGGGCGTCCGCCGCGAGCTTGTCGTAGGACTGGTCGAAGGCGTCCCGGCCGCAGTCGGTGAGGGCGAACACCTTGGCCGGGCGGCCACGGGTCCGGGCCCCGTAGACCCGCTGTTCACGGGCCTCCACGACGCGGTCGGAGACGAGGGCGTCGAGATGGCGGCGGACCGCGGCCTGGGTGAGGCCGAGGCGCTTCGCCAGATCGGCGACGGTGGACGGGCCGTGGTCCAGGATGGAGCGCGCGACCCGGTTGCGCGTCGAGCGCTCTCCGGTCGCGAGTTCCTCCTGCGGAGCCTCGCCAACGTATTTCACAACGCCATTGTTGCGTAATTCATCCGGCCCTGACAACCACGGCTCGAAACGATCTATGGTGCCATTCATCACTTAGGGTTACCTAATTCGGCCCCGGGACAAGGGCTCTGTCCGCTCCTGCCTAGACTTACCGGCCATGAAGAGCGAGTCCGTCGTACAGGTCCGCGGCCTGGTGAAGCGGTACGGCCCCAAGACCGCTGTGGACGGCCTCGACCTGTGTGTACGCACCGGCGCCGTCACCGCCGTCCTCGGCCCCAACGGCGCCGGCAAGACCACCACCGTCGAGACCTGCGAGGGCTACCGCCGCCCCGACGCCGGGACCGTGCGGGTCCTCGGCCTCGACCCGGTCGCCGACGCCGCCGAGCTCCGCCCCCGGATCGGCGTGATGCTCCAGTCGGGCGGTGTCTACTCCGGGGCGCGCGCCGACGAGATGCTCCGCCACATGGCGAAGCTGCACGCCCACCCGCTGGACGTGGACGCCCTGATCGAGCGCCTCGGCCTCGGCAGCTGCGGCCGTACGTCCTACCGGCGGCTCTCCGGCGGCCAGCAGCAGCGGCTCGCCCTGGCGATGGCCGTCGTGGGCCGTCCCGAACTGGTCTTCCTGGACGAGCCGACCGCCGGCCTGGACCCGCAGGCCCGCCGCTCCACCTGGGAACTGGTGCGCGAGCTGCGCACCGACGGGGTGTCGGTCGTCCTCACCACGCACTTCATGGACGAGGCCGAGGAGCTCGCCGACGACGTCGCCGTCATCGACGCGGGCAAGGTCATCGCCCAGGGCAGCCCCGAGACGCTCTGCCGCGGCGGCGCCGAGAACACCCTGCGCTTCACCGGCCGGCCCGGTCTCGACATCGGGTCGCTGCTGAAGGCGCTGCCGGACGGCTCCGAGGCGGCCGAGATCGTCCCCGGCGCGTACCGCATCTCCGGAGACGTCAACCCGGAGCTGCTGGCCACCGTCACCTCCTGGTGCGCCCAGCACGGAGTGATGCCGTCCGGCATCTCCGTGGAGCGGCACACCCTGGAGGACGTCTTCCTGGAACTGACCGGCAAGGAGCTGCGCGCATGAGTGCCGGTACGTACACCCCCCGGGCGGGCGCCGCCCCGCTGGGCCGCATGATCGCCGCGCAGACCGCTCTGGAGACGCGGATGCTGCTGCGCAACGGCGAGCAGCTGCTGCTGACCGTGATCATCCCGACACTGCTGCTGGTGCTGTTCAGCGCGGTCGACATCGTGGACACCGGTGCGGGCGACTCCGTCGACTTCCTGGCGCCCGGCATCCTCGCGCTCGCCGTGATGTCCACGGCCTTCACGGGCCAGGCCATCGCCACCGGTTTCGAGCGGCGGTACGGGGTGCTCAAGCGGCTCGCGGCCTCGCCGCTGCCACGCTGGGCGCTGATGACCGCCAAGACCCTCGCGGTGCTGGTCACCGAGGTGCTCCAGGTGGCGCTGCTCACGGTGATCGCGTTCGCGCTCGGCTGGTCACCGCACGGCAGCCCGCCGGCCGTGCTGCTGCTGTTGGTGCTCGGCACGGCGGCCTTCTCCGGGCTCGGGCTGCTGATGGCCGGGACGCTCAAGGCGGAGGCGACGCTCGCCGCGGCCAATCTGGTCTTTCTGCTGCTGCTGGTCGGCGGCGGGGTCATCGTGCCGCTGGACAAGTTCCCGGACATGGTGCAGTCGGCGCTCGGGCTGCTGCCGATCGCGGCGCTGTCGGACGGTCTGCGGGACGTGCTCCAGCACGGTGCGGCGATGCCGTGGGGCGACCTCGGCATCCTGGCGGTGTGGGCGGTGCTCGGGCTGGGCGCGGCGGCGAGGTTCTTCCGCTGGGAGTGAGCCCGGCGGTCGCCCGCACGTGAGCGCGCGGACGCGCTCCGTCGACGTTTCGGGGTAACTCGTCCCCCTCGTGAAAGCTTGCACAAGCCGCCGCCTACGATGGTGCGCGTGCCCAAGCTGACCCGAGCCGAAGTCGCTCAAGCCGCGCGGAACCCGCTCCTGTACATCGCCGAGCGATGGACCCCCTCCCCCCGTACGGTCCGCCGTGCGGCCATGTCCGCCGTCGTCATGGCCGTGCTGATCGTCGTGACCGGTGGCGCGGTACGGCTGACCGGCTCCGGCCTCGGCTGCCCGACCTGGCCCAAGTGCACCGACGAGAGCCTCACGGCGACGAGCGAGATGGGCTTCCACGGCGTCATCGAGTTCGGCAACCGGATGCTGACGTACGTCCTGTGCGCGGCCGTCGGGTGGGCGATCATCGCCGCCCGGTCCGCCAAGCCCTGGCGGCGCAGCCTGACGAAGCTCGGCTGGGTGCAGTTCTGGGTGGTCATGGGCAACGCCGTGCTCGGCGGCATCGTGGTGCTGGTCGGCCTCAACCCGTACACCGTCGCGGCGCACTTCCTGCTCTCCACGGCGCTGCTCACCGTCGCGATGGTGACCTGGCAGCGGACCCGCGAGGGCGACGAGGCGCCCCGGCCGCTGGTCGGCAGGGCGGTCTCCCAGCTGACCTGGCTGCTCACGGTCGCCGCGGGGCTGCTGGTAGCGGTCGGCACGGTGGTCACGGGCGCCGGGCGGCACGCGGGCGACTCCAGCGATGTGCACCGCATCCCGATCGACTGGAAGATGATCGCGCAGCTGCACGCCGATCTGGCCTGGGTCGTGGTGGCGCTGACCGTCGCGCTCTGGTTCGTCCTGAAGGCCGTCGACGCACCGGTCGGCCCGCTGCACCGCGCCCGTGACCTCTTCCTGGTGCTGATGGCGCAGGGCGTGATCGGGTACGTGCAGTATTTCACCGACACCCCGGAGATCCTGGTCGGCCTGCACATGCTGGGCTCGTGCCTGGTGTGGATCGCGGTCGTGCGGGTGGTTCTGTCGCTGCGTGAGCGCCCCGTGGCCGTGGCCCCGGTGCCCGGCCCCGCCGCCGAGCGGCCGGAGCCCGCGGCGGCCGGCTGACCGCGGCGGCCACCTCTCCGTACGACGACGATCGCCGGACGGGTTCCTTCCCGGAACCGTCCGGCG